>JAJNBE010000022.1 GCA_021155915.1 Solimicrobium sp.
CATGACAATTGCACGTGCGAATTGCTTTGCGGTATGCGGCAAAACGCTAGCTAACACGGCATCGTCACGTAAATGCACATGCCAATCGTCTGGTCGAATAATAGTGAGGGTATTGATTGAACTTGTAGAAGATAAATTAGGTGGCATAGCAGATGATGTCAATCGTAAAACCGCTATTCTACCTTGCCGCTTTTCTCTTTGGATCAGGATTCATTTTTAATGCAATTACTTTAGCATAGGCGCGCTACAGCTGGGTGCAGAGGCCTCATTGATGAGAGGGGTTATTAGGAATTTATATGAGGCTCTTCAGTCCATTACTCTGTCTCATAGTGATAAAAAAACCACGCTTGCTAGGCGTGGTTTTTTTATTTCAGCCTAAGGACTTTAGGCTCGTTTTCCAACAGTTAAATGTTCCTCAGATTCTACCCGATATAACGGAATCACATCGGCCTGAGCATGAACTTCTTCCTCGGTGAACAAGCCGTTTTCCCATTTTGCCACTACCGCGGCAGCAATTGAATTACCCACAGCGTTTGTGGCAGAACGCCCCATATCGAGAAATTGATCAATACCTATCAGTAGTAGCAGTCCGGCTTCAGGGATGTTGAACTGGTTTAATGTCGCTGCAATGACCACCAGCGATGCACGCGGTACGCCTGCCATTCCTTTGGAGGTCAGCATTAATAACAGCAACATTGTGATCTGAGTACCCAGTGATAAATGGATGCCATATGCTTGGGCAATAAACAAAATCGCGAAAGTGCAGTACATCATCGAGCCATCCAGATTGAAGGAGTAGCCCATGGGTAACACGAAGCTGGAAACTTGTCGTTTCACACCAAATTTATCCAACGCACTTAAAATTTTCGGGTAGGCCGCTTCGGAACTGGCGGTGGAAAAAGCCAGGAAAAATGGTTCACGAATCAATTTAATCAATTTGAAAATGCGCGGACCAAGAAACATAAAGCCAGCCGCAATTAACAAAGTCCACAAAACCGCTAATCCCAAGTAAAAACCGCCCATAAATTTAGCAAAAGTAACCAATACTCCCACACCCTGGGTAGTTACGATAGACGCCAGGCCGGTAAAAACAGCTAAGGGCGCCATTAACATAATAGAACCGGTGATACGCAACATTACTTGTGCAAGTTGATCGATAATCACCGTCAGCTTTTTACCGGCCTCGCCCAATGCTGCCAAGGCAGTTCCAAAGAAAAGTGAAAACACAACTATCTGCAAGACTTCATTGTTTGCCATGGCCTCTATCGGCGACTTCGGCACAAGATGTGCAACGAAATCTTTTAAAGAAAATGCACCGGTTTTCAAATTAGTTGCTGTTCCCACACTCGGCAAAGGGAGATTTAAATGAGCACCCAGTTGCATGTAGTTTGACAGCAATAGACCAACGGTGAGGGATGCTAACGAGGCAGTAACAAACCAGCTCATTGCCTTTATTCCAACGCGCCCTACCGCTTTTGAGTCACCCATATGCGCTATGCCGACCGTTAGAGTGGAAAAAACCAATAGCGAAATGATCATTTTGATCAAACGCAAGAAGATATCGGTAACAATAGAAATATAACCGGCCACTGTTGCTGCCGCTTTGCTATCAGGAAGCGTTTGGTGACAGATATAACCGACAATGATCCCCAAAATCATACCAATTAATATGTAAAGGGTTAATGGACGGCTTTTCTTCATGTTAATTCCTACCTGGGGTGTTTAATTAAGCTAACATTATAAGGTGCACAGATTTTTTGCTCCGATTTTTATTAGTATCTAAACCTTGAGCTTATGGAACACCGCTTATCGCAACAAAATTTGGGATCCTGCTAGATCAAGACCCGTCATTTTCGCCGAACCGTAGTCTAACAAACCATTTCACAAATTGCACAAAATTTGCGCATAACTTCCTAAGTAATTTCCCGTATAAAGCGACAAAAGTTGCCTTGACGATATTATTTAATTACAAGAAACTCGCAATAAGCCGTGAAATGATGATCGATATGCTAATTTTTACCAAAAGATGTGTGCGACGAAATTCATAAGCTAGCCGCTAACATCGCACCTTCCCTTATGGCACGTTTAGCATCAAGCTCAGCCGCTAACCTGGCACCACCTATTCGATGAAAATTAGGTTGACGATGGAGCAAACTGGCGTCAGATGAATGGCTAACAAAATCGTCAGGCATTAGTTCGGCTAAGGGGTCTTGGCCCGCACACAAAATAACGTTATCTACTTCCAATAAACGTGGTTCGCCGCTCACACTAATATGTAAACCGGCATCATCGATTTTGTTATATTCGACCCCGGCCAACAAAATAACGCCCTTGTGAGTTAAGGCGGCACGGTGGACCCAACCGGAAGTTTTTCCTAAGCTGGCACCTACTTTGCTCACTTTGCGTTGTAAGAGATAAAGTTGCCGAAAAGGTTCGGCAGGAATTTTTTGGGTGGCTAGCCCTCCCTGCGTCAGATTAGTAAGGTCAGCGCCCCATTCGGCACACCAGTTTTCCACGCTGATCGGCAAAGCAACGCTTGGATCGTGTAATAAGTATTCTGCAACGTCGAAGCCAATTCCTCCTGCACCAATAATCGCTACTTTTTTACCCACAGGTTTTTTATGCTGCAAGACATCAAGGTATGACAAAACGTTAGGACGATTTACACCGACAATTTTCGGTGTACGGGGCACGATGCCTGTTGCGATAACAATTTCATCAAAACCTTGCGCTATTAATTCCTCGCGCGTGACGCGATGATTTAGTCGTAACTTAACACCAGTAGTTTCAATACGACGCCCAAAGTAACGCACTGTCTCAGCAAATTCTTCTTTCCCCGGAATCTGCATGGCTAGTCGGAATTGACCACCTATTTGATTGCTGCTCTCAAATAAGGTGACATCATGTCCACATTCTGCGGCAACGGTTGCAGTGGATAAACCAGCCGGCCCACTGCCAACGACTGCCACCTTTTTCGAAATTGGTTTTTTGATGTAAATTAATTCCGTTTCATATCCAGCACGCGGATTAACTAAACAAGTCGCACGTTGATTAGAAAAAGTATGGTCCAGGCACGCTTGATTGCAAGCAATGCAAGTATTAATCTCATCGGTACGTTTGGTCGCCACTTTATTAACAAATTCAGGATCTGCTAAAAATGGCCGAGCCATAGAAACCAGATCTGCATCACCCTTAGCAAGAATATCTTCGGCAACATCAGGCGTATTGATGCGATTCGACGCCACAACTGGAATAGTTACTACAGCCTTCAAACGTGCGACAACGGCGCGAAATGCAGCGCGCGGGACCGAGGTGACAATAGTTGGAATGCGTGCTTCGTGCCAACCAAATCCGGTATTCAAAATGGTCGCACCAGCGTGCTCTATTGCTCTTGCAACTTGCACGACTTCTTCCCAACTGTTACCACCTTCAACAAAATCTAACACTGACAAACGATACATGAGTATGAATTTCTCTCCCACCTCAGCACGAATTTTTTGAACAATTTCTACTGACAAACGCATACGATTTTCAATAGATCCTCCCCAGCCATCCTCGCGAAGGTTGGTACGTGAACATAAAAACTGATTTAGCAAATAGCCCTCGCTACCCATAATTTCCACCCCATCGTAGCCCGCCTTTTGCGCTAATTTGGCGCAATGTACGTACTCTCGAATAGTGCTTTGAATACCCGCTTCCGTTAAAGCGCGTGGCTTGAAGAGAGAAATAGGCGATTTAATTGCTGAAGCGGAAACGACGAAAGGCTGATACCCGTATCGTCCAGAATGCAAAATTTGCATCAAAATTTTTCCCCCTTCCAGATGGACTGCTTTGGTAATGTGCTGATGATTAAATACATCAAAGAAATAATTCATCGTGCCACCAAAAGGCAGCAACCAACCTCTGCGACCGGGTGAAATTCCGCCGGTAACCATAAGTCCCACACCACCACGGGCCCGTTCAGCGAAATAAGCGGCCAACTTTGGATAGTTATAAAAACGGTCTTCCAAACCCGTGTGCATCGAACCCATAATGACCCGATTTTTTAAGGTAGTAAAACCTAAATCAAGTGGGGCGAGTAAATGTGAATGAGAATTAGTTGTCATAGTAGAGCCCGTAACACAAAGGTGAGTACTTTTACTCGTTGAAAGCCAGCGTTTCTCTTTAATTTTTAAGCCAGATTTCCCATTAGGAGGGAGCTAAGTGCGCTTCTTTAAGTTGACTGGCCGTACAAAACCTCTGAACTTAGGAAACTTTCCAGAAGATACACTCAATTCGTAAGCGCAATGCGGAGGTCTCATACATGCACTGCGAAACCCTTGTATCGCAGTGCCGAAGCGGCCGTATGAATGCAGCAAAGAGAATCGAGGCAGTCTAGGAGGCTTAAAAGTAGTGCACTTAGCTTCGTAGCGCCCCTCACATTTCGCGACAGTTTCTTTAGTTCAATCATGAATATCCATTAGCTTCACCAATAAATTGCAGCGGTCTAATGGAAAATCTCGGTTTAATCCTACATTTCATCACGCCGAAATTTAGTAGGCCTAGGGTTAATTGCAGAGGCTTCTGTTTCCTGAAGCGGCAACCGTGCTATTTTTCTCTTGTGAACGTTTACACGCCATGTAATCGTGAGGTCAAGGAATTCTTGATAAGCGCTAATGACAGTCTCAGCGCCAGCTTCTGCTTCCGCCTCAGTTTCAATTTCGAACTCAGATTCATTACTCAGTGTCATATATAGTTCAGGTGTGCTAACTGGGCTCAATGTTCCGAACAAATCAATCAGTTTTTCACGCTCGACGTCGGGAAGTCTCTTGACCAAATTTCCATACGCCGTCACAGCCGCTATATGCCCGTCATAAAACGCAAGAAAGATGCCAGGCACACCATCACTATCTTCTGCCAACAGCACATCAACCAGCCGGCTGAGTTCAGGATGACCTTGCAACAAAGGAAGGACTGCGCAGAATATTGCATCATAAGCAGAAATGGTAGCGGCATCCCCATCTTGTAAAGCGAAACAGAGTCCCGATATGTCATTCTCATCTTTTGCAGCAAGCATATTGATCAGTTGGCATAATCCCTCATCGGGAAGCGAGCGTGGAAGCAATGGAAGCATTATGCGAACTATTTCCCCATAGGCGGTAATGGTAGTCGCATCCTCATCTTTTAAAGCGAAACAAAGTCCGGGTATGCCGTCCTCGTCTTTTGCAGTAAGCATATTGATCAGTTGGCCGCAATCCTTACCATCCAACTGACGCGGCAGCAGTGGAAGCGCTGTGCGCATTATTTCTCCATAAGCGTTAATGGTAGCCGTGTTCCCGTCTCGTAACGCGAAGCAGAGTCCTGATATGCCCTGCTGATTTTTGGCAGCAAGCAAGTCGAGCACTTTGCCAGGCGCATGGTCACCAAGCAACCGAAACAATTTCTGGAGTACCTCTCCGTATGCTTTAATTGCGTCGGCATAGCCACGGCGAAGGGCCTTGTAGAGCCCCGATATGCCATCAGCGTTTTTTGCCGAAAGTAAATTGATCAGTTGTTCACCTGCTTTCTGGTTATCATGACGCAATGTTCTAAATGCTTTATCCGCCCAAGCTCTTCCAGTTTGTAATGAAAAATAGAGCCCTGGTATATTAAGATGATTTTTTGTGGCTACCTCAGCCAGATTGCTTTGCAGAATAGTACTAAATACTGTGTAAAGCACCTCTCCATAGGCGGTAATGGCAACGGACTGCCCTTTTCTTAAGGCCATAAAAAATCCAGGTATTCCCTTACCATCATTCGCGGCAAGTAGGACAGTCAGCTGGCTGCGTTCCTCTTCGTTCAGCTGCGGCAAAATGGTATGCAATACTTTTCCGTAGGCTGTAATGTTAGCCGCATAACCGTTCCTTAATGCTTTAAAAAACCCGGGCAACCCCTTTACATTTTTTGCGGCGAGTAAGTCGATCAGTTGGCGACGTTCATTGCCATGTAACAAAGGAAGAAAGGCTCGCAGTACATCGCCATAGGCGATAATGGTTTCCTCGCACTGATTTCCCTCTTCGTTTAAAACCGAAAAGAGACCTGGTGTACCACCATTATTTTTTGCGGCGAGCATGTCAATCAACTGAATGCGCTCCCATCTGTGCAGCAATGGGAACACTGCGCGAAGTAACTCTCCATAGGCGCTAACGGTAGAGGCATGCCCATTCTGTAAAGCCACAAAAAGACCTGGTATGCCATCCTCAACTTTTGCGGCAAGCACGTCGATCAATTGCCCTCGCTCGTGGTCGTCCAGTAAGGGAAACACAGCGCGAAGCACTTCTCCATAAGCACTAACGACAGCGGCATCCCCATTTTGTAACGTTAGAAAAAGTTCTGGCGTCCCATCCGAATTTTTGGCGGCAAGCATATCGATTAGGTGGCTGCGCTCCTGTTCGCGCAACGAGGGAAACAATGTTCGGAGTACATCTCCATAGGCGGTGATGGCAGCAGTATTTCCATTTTTTAACACGAGACAGAAGCCGGGCATTCCATTAGGCAATTTTGCGATGAGCATGTCGATCAGTTGACTGCGCTCTGCGCCCTGAAGCAATGGGAACAATGTACAGAGCGCTTCCCCATAGGCAAAAACCGCGTTAGCGTGCCCTTTGTGAAAAAGTAGACAAAACCCCGGAACCCCGATATTTTTTGGAGCGAAAAAGTCAATAAGTCGATTGCGCTCCTGCACATGCAGCAATGGGAGCAAAGTGCAAAGTGCCTTCCCATACGCCGTAATAGTGTCTTCATACCCCTCCTCACTTCTTTGTAAAAGCACGAAGAATCCGGGTGTGCCCTCAGAATTTTTTGCGAGAAGTATATCAAGCAGTGGACTACGTTCATGCTCTTGCAGTAACGGAATCATTAGGCGGAGTACCTCTGCATAAGCCGCAATAGTACCCACATGCCCATTTTGTAATGCAAAATAGAGGCCCGATCTGCCAGAATTATCTTTTGCGTCCAGCAATTCGATCACTTGACCACGAGCATGTTCGGAAAGCGATGGAAATATCGTGTAGAGCACCTCTCCATAAGCTGCAACGGTAGTGCAATGCCCTTTTTTTAATGCCCAAAAAAATGCCGATATACCCTCAACATTTTTTACGGCAAGCGCTTCAATAAGGTGGCTGCGCTCAGTGTAGTACAACAGCGGAAATACTGACTTGAGCACCGTTCCATAGGCGGTAACGGTGCTAGCATGCTCATTTCTTAATGCAAAATACAATCCCGGAATGCCATTAGATAGCTTTGAGGCAAACATATTAACTAGTTCGTGACGTTCATGTTCGCGTAGCAATGGAAGTATCGCGAGAAGTGTTTCTCCATAGGCGGTAATGGTAGCCGCATGGCCATTTTGGAACGCGAAACATAGTCCAGGGGTCGCATTCTCATCTTTTGCAGCGAGTAGGTTGATCACTTGGCTACGTTCATGATCCTGCAGTAAGGGAAACATGGCGCAAAGTGCTTCTCCATAGCAAGCAACGGCGGCTGCATGTCCCTCTACTAACCTGAAAAGGAGTTCTGGCGTTCCATTCTCATCTTTCCCAGCAAGTAGATTGAGCAGGTGGCGACGATCATCGGCATTCAATAATGGAAGTAATAAGGAAACGACGTTTTTTACATCTTTCTCGTTGATAGCAGAAATTAATTCAGCTTTTTTACTTTCCCAATCTTGATAGTTTGGAAAAGGATAAATGGGGTTAGCAATGCTTACTATTGATTCCATGCCACGTTTTCCTCGGCTATTTATGTAAGAGCCCAAGCGGGCTAAGGTTAAATCAATTCACGGAATACTTCTGTCCTAACCGCAAAAAGAGCATGGCATGAGCGTTGCCGCCGGGCCTACCATTAAATTGCAACCGATAATTGCAGCCGAACAGAAGTTACCTGAGATAAAAAATTTTCTCCACTCCGGGATGCCTGAAAGAACTGATCGGAGAATTCTGTAGTTTACCATCTAAAACGAATTTGTCTTTTCCAACCATTTCCTTCACAAATAATCACACCAGCTTTAATTAACGCATTTCTTTTATATGAAGTTTGGCGTTCCGAATTCGTCCGAAGTGGGAGCGAGCCTAGCATCAGTAATTTGAATAGAGTAGAAACACCTATAGCTGATTTTTTTGATAAGCACTACACTCACGACTGTTAACAACATTCTTAAGGTGAATCTAATGCAAAATGGAGCTCGAGTAGGACAATTTGACAATAAAAGTCATTCATACGACAAAACATTTACAGAGATCAAAAGCGTAGAAGAACAAGAAAAAAGGTTGGCGGTTAAGAAGCAGGAAATACTTCATGGATTAGACCAGAGTATTGAAGAAGGAACTGAATCCATTAATCGATTAATGGAAAAAGCTGACGGCTTAACTTTTGAACGCACACCATTAAAAGAAAAAAGAGAAACAGAAAAAGAACAAAAAAAATCCTATTTTAGTTTTTTGGACTGCTTTAATTGTTTTAAATAGCTGACCAATTGGACAGTCTGAGATTAGTCAGAGTAGGACCCATTACATTCTTATGCTTCGTCGTCGCGTGATTTTCTGGTTATCGTTATGCATGCACTGCGAAACCCTTTGAGCTCAGGAAACTTTCCGGGTAGGGAAAGTCCGTGCCGCAAGCGCAGTGCATGCACTGCGAATCCCTTGAGCTCAGGAAACTTTCCGGGTAGGGAAAGTCCGTGCCGCAAGCGCAGTGCATGCACTGCGAATCCCTTGCTCCACCGCTGAGGCGGCGGCCTATATGGCGCAAGGAGAAAAAACGCGGTCCAGGCAACTTAAAAGGAGTGCAATTGGCTTAGTAGCATTGCCTGCAATTCGCGATAATGTTCTTAGGCGGATAGTTAATGTTTATCGGCTTCACCACGAAGTTGTAGCGGCCTAAGGGAAGATTTCGGTTTATTGGGGATAAAGGAAATGGCTTGGCATTATTCACCTGGTAAATAACGGCAGCTATTCATAAAACCATCATCAGACGAGCACAATGTAATAACTGTCTCCAATAAGAAATCATCATCAATTGCCCAATATAACTTCTTGGTGTTGGGGACAATCCACCTGGAACAATTGGCGATCTGAGACACGCATTGCAGTTAGTTTTCCTCCCCAAACACAGCCGGTATCTAAGCCAATCAGATTAGGCCGCATTAATAACCCAAGGGCAGACCAATGTCCAAAAATAATGTTCGTCGAATCCGTTTCTCTCCGATAATCAAACCACGCTTTATATCCAGCCGGTGCATTATCTAACCCTTTCTTTTCGTCGAATTCCATTTCACCGCTTTCTGTGCAAAACCGTAATCGGGTGAGCACATTAACGATACAACGCAATCGGTTCATCCCTTTGAGTTCTGTGCTCCATTTAGCAGGTTGATCACCGTACATATCCAGAAAAAAATCAACAAAATTATCGCCTTGTAGCACTACTTCAACTTCATGCGCGTAATCCAATGTTTGTTGCACAGTCCAACTTGGCAAGACACCAGCATGCACAATTAAATGCTGATCAATTTGAGCAGCTAACGGCCGGTGACGCAACCAATTGAGCAGCTCGTCTCGATCTGGCGCGTCCAAAATCGGACGCAAGTAGGTGTCATTACGTGAACGATGTGCTCCGTACGCCACTCCCAGCAAGCTTAAATCATGGTTGCCTAGCACGCTGTTTGCACGGTTTCCCATTGCAACTAATTTACGTAGCGTTGACAATGAGTGCGGACCACGATTAACCAGGTCCCCTACAATAAATAAGTGTGCGTCTTTGTCTTGTTGCAAGATAAGTGCGTGTAACGTCTCCAGTTGTTCGCAACAACCTTGAATGTCGCCAACCATATAGATGTGGTCGCTAGTCATTGTTCTGCCCCCAACTTCTTAGCCAACACAATGCTAATCGCCGCTTGCTTCTGCTTTTCATGCAAGGCCTCTGAACTGGTTGGCCAAGCATTCAAATGCGCTTGAGTAATCTCAGCTAAACCTCGTAACCAAAGCGGGTCTTCATTTAAACATGGAATATAGTTAAATTCAACGCCGCCAGCCATCATAAATTCGCGTCGTAGTTCAATGTTGATTTCTTCCAGGGTTTCCAAACAATCACTGATAAATCCGGGGCAAATTATATCCACACGCTCTACACCTTTCTTTGCCAATGCCTGAACAGTCGGCAACGTATAGGGTTGCAACCACTGTGCTTTCCCAAATCGGGATTGAAAGGTTACGCTGTATTCACTCTCATTCAAGCTTAAACTTTGTGCTAATAATCGCGCCGTTTTCTGACATTCGCAGTGGTAAGGATCTCCCAATAACAGAGTGCGCTTTGGAACGCCGTGAAAACTCATGATCAAATGCCCACTCCGCTGACGTTGATTCCAGTGAGTAAGTAAAGTGTTTTTTAACGCCTGAATATAAGCCGGGTGATCGTGATAATGCTTGATAAAACGCAGTTCAGGAACGTTCCTTACTTTTTTATAATAGGAAAATACGGCATCGTAGATAGCGGCCGTGGTAGTGCCAGAATACTGCGGATAAGCGGGGAGGACTACCACGCGGTCACATCCATTTTTTTGCAATTTCTCTAGTACATCGGGCAAAGCTGGCTGGCCATAACGCATTGCTAGCACGACGTCCACCTCATGCCCAGTTTCGCCCAAGTAGCTACGCAAAAGCGTTGCCTGTTTTTGAGTGTGCACTTTTAACGGTGAACCTTCGCTGGTCCAAATCGCGGCGTATTTAGCTGCTGTTTTTTTTGAACGAAATGGGACAATGATGGCGTTAAGTAAGCACCACCAGATCAATTTGGGAATTTCAACTACCCTGGTATCGGATAAAAATTCTCGCAGGAAAGGGCGTACTGCTTTTGCTGTCGGCGCTTCTGGTGTGCCAAGATTAACTAGTACCACAGCAGCTTTGCTTACTTTACCGTGTTGAAATGATTGGATTATTTTTGTCATTGTTAGTAGTTTAGATTTTATGCCATCTCTCACTTGTAAAAGAGAGCTTCGGGAAAGAAATTGGATAAAAAAGTTTATAAAATTTGGAAAACATGGAGGGTTATGAACAATATTCGTAGCGTTGCGGCACCTCCTCCGCCTCTCTACTTTGCAAGCGTGAGAAGGAGTAAAGTCGCTCCGTTTAGGATTTACGGCTACTAAGTTAGCACCATATTCCTCATGAGAACAACTCAAGCATCCGCACTAAGACGCAATTAGTTTGCTAATAACTCTCTGGCATGTTTTCGTGTAGTTGCAGTAATTTCCAGCCCACCCATCATGCGCGCAATTTCTTCTACGCGCGACTTATCGTCCAACATCGCAATATTAGAAATAGTACCTTCTGCCCGCGTTGTTTTACTAACTTGAAAATGCTGATCAGCCTGGCTGGCTACTTGCGCCAAATGCGTAACACAGAGTACTTGGTGATGTTGTCCAAGGCGCTTCAAAAGCCGCCCGACTACTTCAGCGACGCCTCCTCCAATTCCGCTATCCACCTCATCAAAAATTAAAGTAGGCACGGTCGTAGAAGAGGAGGCAATAACAGAAATGGCTAAAGCGATTCTGGCTAACTCGCCCCCAGAAGCAACTTTGGCGAGTGGTCTGGCAGCCACTCCTCCGTGCCCTGCCACCATAAATTCGATGCGTTCGGTACCGGCTAAGCTCGGTTCTATCGGCGTTACAACGACTTCAAAACAGCCCCCCGCCATGCTTAGTTCTTGCACAGCGCCACTTACTGCGCTACTGAGATTTTTTGCCGCAACCGCGCGCGCTTTGCCAAGTTGTGCTGCGCTAGTCCGATAGCTGTTCAAGGCTGCTTGTTCCATTGCCAGCAATGAGTCTAAATCGGTCGCTTCCCCCAATGCAGCTAACTCCGTAGTAAGGCTGTTGAATAAAGCCGGCAAGTCTTCCGGTAACACATGAAATTGCCTTGCGCAGGAATGCAATGCCTCTACTCTTTCTTCCACCATACGCAATCTTTCCGGATCCAGATCAATATGGCTCAGATAGTCGTTGAGAGAAGAAGTCGCTTCTTGCAAATAAATTTGAGCTGGCTCTAAAGCATCTAAAATAGCTTGAATGTCTTCGTCAAATTCGGTTAACCGGGTCAGCCTTTGATTAATGGCATTAATTTGCGAAAGGAGCGGATTTTCTGATTCCGAAATTGCATTAAGCGCAAATTGTACTCCTTCAATCAAACTGGCTGCATGTGCCAACCGGCTGTGTTCGTTGGTAATTTCTTGCCATTCGTCAGGCTGTATACGTAGCTTATCTATTTCGTTAACTTGCCATTCCAACCGTTCACGTTCTACTAGAATTTGTTTGGAGTTTTTTTCGAATTGACAGCGTTGTTGACGCAACATATTCCAATGCTTATACAAGTTCCCAACCTCGTTCACTTGCACGGTTAACTTTGCATGATTATCGACAAGTTGCCGTTGCATATCGTTACGCAACAAGGATTGATGGGCGTGCTGCCCATGAATATCGACCAAAAGGGCGCCTAGGGCTTTTAATTGGGTTGCTGTGGCTGAAATACCATTGATATATGCTTTTGAACGACCGGTATTATCAATAACCCGGCGCAGCAAAATCAAGTTCTCTTCCACATGAAGTTCTTGTTCAACCAACCAATCGTCACAGCCTTTGTCAGAAGAGAATTCGGCACAGATATCTGCCTTAGTGGTACCTTCACGCACCATACTGGCGTCACCTCTGCCGCCTAGCGCTAACCCCAGGGCGTCGATTAAAATGGATTTTCCTGCACCAGTTTCTCCAGTTAAAACAGAAAAGCCCGCTGAAAATTCCAGCTCTATATAGTCAACAATGACAAAATTACGGATTGTTAAAGTACGTAACATGGTTAGGGTGGTTGGGTAAAATTTGGTTTTTTAGAGTGGATACGATTTCACGCCTGCTATCATGGTACATCAATCTTATTGCCAATAACTTGGCGATTTATCCAACGTCACACTCGATTGATCTTTACCAGCATCTCAAAAATGGTGGACACCGAATCATGCCCACTTTACAACTAATTTTTAGCCGGTGCCTCATTCCAATGCAATTTTTCACGCAAAGTATGAAAATAATTCCATTCTTTGGGATGCAAGAAGCAAATTTTGTAGTTAGAGCGCTGAATGTGGATCTGATCTCCCTCCATCAAATGTGCAAACGACTGCATATCAAAATTAACGCTTGCCTCCCGCCCTGAGGATATTTCAATGACTATTTTTCCGCGATCAGAAACGACAATGGGTCGGTTAGAAAGCGTATGAGGTGCGATTGGTACAAACACAATTCCTGCTAAACTGGGGTGTAGTAAGGGACCGCCGGCGGATAACGCATACGCTGTCGAACCGGTTGGCGTAGAAATAATTAAACCATCTGACCGTTGGCTATACATAAAGTGACCGTCTACGGTTACCGTTAAGTCCACCATTCCGGACCCAGCGCCGCGCGCAACAACAATATCATTAAAAGCTAAACCCCCGCTAATTTCTTGACCGTCACGGATAACCCTTCCTTCTAATAAAGCGCGTTGTTCTAATTGATGCTGGCCGGCCAAAATTTCACTTAAAGCCCCATACATTCGTTCAATCGGGATATCCGTCATGAAGCCCAACCGACCCTGATTGATTCCGATTAAAGGAAGCCCGAAAGGTGCTAACTGACGTGCGATTCCCAGCATAGTTCCATCACCGCCAAGCACAATCACCACATCAGCATTCTTTCCAATTTGCTTTGGCTGCATAACAGTAAATTCAGCAATATCAAGTTTAATCGCCGTATCATGCTCAAGTACCACCGTATGGCCGGCATTCATTAAAAAACGCGCCAGGCTCAGCAAATCTTTATCGATACCGGGAGCTGAATATTTGCCAACTAATGCAATGGTGTTAAAAGTGATTGAATTCGCTAGGGGATTTGTCATAGTGGCAGCATTTTATTAAGGAATACAAAGAGGGATACTGAGCGTCAGAATTGTAAAAGCAAAGGTGAATATTTGCTATAAGAATAAAGCATTTTGATCGCAAGCATGGCAAAATGTGCTCTTCTCAAAGCCACCAAAAACTAGCCTCATGATTCCCTCGTTCCACTTTAAATCAGGTCACACCCCTCTCCTTATTTCCATGCCTCACGTGGGCACAACAATCCCGCAATCCATTTCCGTCAATATGAACCAGGAAGCGCAAATAAAAGCAGATACTGATTGGCATTTGGCTTTACTGTATAACATGGCTTCCGCTTTAGGTGCGTCGGTAATCAGCGCCGAATATTCGCGTTATGTGATCGATTTAAACCGACCAAAAGAAGATAGCAATTTATATCCGGGTCAAGATACGACGGGTTTGTGCCCGCTGGATACGTTCACTAAGCAACCGTTGTATAAAAAAGGCCGTGAACCGAATTCTGTAGATATGGCAGATCGTATCAAACAATATTGGCAGCCGTATCACTCGCAACTGCAATCGGAATTAACGCGTATCCGTGCACTGCACGGCATTGCTGTGTTGTGGGATGCGCATTCTATTGCTTCACATGTTCCCCGTTTTTTTACCGGCAAACTTCCTGATTTAAATTTTGGTACTGCCGACCAGCGTTCCTGCTCACCGAATTTGCAAAATGCGTTGAGTGAAATAATGAAGCAATCCACGCATGCAGCGCCGTTTAGTTATGTGATGAATGGCCGGTTTAAAGGTGGCTATATTACGAGAAATTACGGGCAGCCCGCCAATAACGTTCATGCGGTTCAGTTGGAAATGAGTCAATGCGTCTATATGAATGAGACAGCACCCTTTGAGTTCCGTCCTGATTTAGCCGCACGGGTGCAGCCGTTATTGACTGAATTGTTATCAACCTGTTTGCACTGGGCAAACTCATGAGCACGTTATTCGCGCGCCATGCCTGGTTGGAAGATGGCTGGACCGACAATGTACGCTTGCATTGGGACCCGGCCGGTGATTTAACCCAGATTGAAACTCAAGCGATCGCTTCTACCTTTGAAGCCACGGAACAATTTGTTTTGCCCGGCATGGTAAACCTGCATTCGCATGCATTCCAACGTGCAATGACAGGCATGACTGAAATTGCAGGATTAGGTCAAGATAGCTTTTGGACGTGGCGCGATCTAATGTATCGTTTTGCTCTAGCAATCAATCCAGATCAACTACGGACTATTGCCGCATGTGTGTACGTAGAATGCTTACGGCATGGCTACACTTCTGTGTGTGAATTTCATTATTTGCATCGGACGCCGGATGGCAATTTTTACAACAATATGGCCGAAACTGCCCATCAGGTGATGGCGGCCGCACAGCATACTGGTATCGGCATCACGATGTTGCCTGTGCTGTACAGCTATGCAGATTTTAATCAAACTGCATTACGCCCTGAACAATGTCGCTTTGCCACCAATACTGAACAAATTTTGCGCTTGACTGAGTTGTTAGAAACACGTCGCAATGGCCAGATTGAGATTGGAGCAGCACCCCATTCGCTACGCGCAGCGTCTATTCAACAGATCACCGAACTGGCCGCAGCACTGCCCCCGAATCGGCCAATTCATATCCACATCGCTGAACAACAGAAAGAGGTGGATTATTGCTTCGCAGCTTATGGGAAAAGGCCCGTAGAGTTGCTGTTTAACACGCAAAATGTGAATGAACGTTGGTGCTTAGTGCACGCCACACATCTATCAAAAAATGAAATAACTCAGATTGCCGTTAGTCATGCTGTAGCGGGAATTTGCACCAGTACTGAAGGCAATTTAGGCGACGGTTTTTTTTCGTTGCAAGACTACGTCGCACAACAAGGACGCTTTGGCATTGGAAGTGACAGCCATGTGTCCCAAAGCCCAATTGAAGAGCTACGCTGGTTGGAATATGGTCAACGATTGCGTACACGGCAGCGCAATATTTCTGCCAGTACTCATCAACGATACGTCGGTGATTTTTTATGGAAAACTAGTTTGCATGGAGGCGCGCAAGCCAGCGGTAGGAAAGTAGGGAAATTTGCTGTGGGAATGCGAGCCGATGCGTTAATACTAGACGCCAATCATCCAAATTTGTACGGCATTGCACCCTCTAATTTACTCAATACTTTGATTTTCTCAGGTAACGATAATTTGGTGCGGGATGTATTGGTGGGCGGACAATGGCTGGTAAAAAACGGCCGACATCGCTATCAAACTGGCATTGAAGAATGCTACAAAAAGACCATGCAGCAATTACGTACATTATGAAAGAGGCTTGACCCGAATAAACTACAAAGGTGTGCAATGTCCAAGTAGGTAGTAAGCGTTATGAAATGTTAAAAAACCTCTGGATCCCCAACAAAATCACTTGGGGATGACCGTTTGAAGATTTTTCTCTGCAATAAAAACTTATGGCTAACAATTAGCCTCTCCGAAGAAATCACTATTTAAAAGGAGTAAGTTTCAATGAATGCTTACTCATTCAGACAGAAATGAAAAAATATTTTCGGTAGGAAAGTCCTGCTAACCTTACGGGCCAAAATAGGTAGAATTTGATGTAAGTCAAATAACATCGGTCGGTTTGTCATAAGGTAGCTGAGGCATCATTACAGGAGACTATTATGACGACATTTATTTTATTAACCAGGCTTTCCAATGAAACCCTAAGAACGCCCGCTTCCATGGAAGCATTTGAGAAAGAAGCCGTGCAGCAGATTCATCAAGAATGCCCCGATGTGAAATGGTTACATAACTTCGCTATATTGGGCCGCTATGATTACCTTGATATTTTTACGGCTCCTGATATGGAAACCGCTATGAAGGTATCTGCGCTAATACGCAGTTACGGACGCGCGCATTCGGAGATTTGGCCCGCAACAGAATGGCAGAACTTTAAGACAATTATTCGTTCGCTAGTTGAACATTAAAATTGGTTTTCGGCAGACATTATGGCAGCAATTTATTTTCTGCAACAGCTGGTAACCAGACAAATCAAATTAATTTTGATGATGTTTACGTACGAGGCTTTATAAAATATGCCGAAATCAGTATGCCATTCAGCAGCGGCCTGCCAGAGATAACCATTTAACCCAACTCTAATGCAATTAATTCCTGCACTGTCTGACGACGACGAATTAATTTTATTTGTGCACTATCCACCAACACTTCAGGAATTAAAGGACGGGAATTATAATTCGATGACATAGAGGCGCCGTACGCACCTGCATCATGAAAGACTACTAAATCGCCAATCTCACCAACTGGTAAATTTTGGGTAACCACTTCACCCCCTTCGATCTGGGTAAACACATCGCCTGATTCGCACAATGGCCCTGCAACCACGGTGGGCCGTAATGTACCCGTTCGTGGCGCTCCGTCCGGCGCATGCATGGTAATGCGATGAAAACTTCCATACATGGCTGGTCGAGCTAGGTCATTAAAGCCGGCATCTACCAAGGAAAAGAAATTATTGCCCACTTGTTTCTGAGCGCGTAATTCCGATACTAGCTTGCCCGCCTGAGCGACTAAAAACCGGCCTGGTTCAATTTCCATTTGCACAGCATGGCCAAGGATGGTCTCAATTTGTTTGCGTGCGACATCCCAAATTTGAAAGTAATGCACGGTATCGATTTCTTCTTCCCCAATCTGATAAGGTATCGACAAGCCACCGCCTACAGAAATAGCGGACATATCTAAACCAAATTCGTGAACGTTTCGAACCTGTTGCACCATCGCTTCACAGACCCGTTGCAAATGCGCGTAATCCACGCCAGAACCAATGTGCATATGCAAGCCAACTAATTGCAACCCAGTTTGTTGAATAATGCGTAGGCAATCTATCAACTGTGTATGCCATATTCCATGCTTGCTTTGCTCACCACCGGTATTCGTTTTACGGCTATGCCCATGCCCGAATCCGGGATTAATTCGTAACCAAACTTCGTGCCCGGGATGCGTTGCGCCCAATTGCTGCACCATGTGCGGCGACCCACAATTCACAGGAATATTGAGTTCGATTAGGCGTGCCATTGTTGCGCGGTCAAGCACATCAGCGGTAAACACCAAGGGGGAGCTACCCTTCTGCCGCGACTCATATCCTGCCACCAAGGCACGTTCAATTTCGCCCAAAGAAACTGCATCCACCAGTACACCTTGCTCCCGCATTAACCGCAATAAATGGATATTCGAACATGCCTTTTGTGCAAAGCGAATAACATCAAATTGGCGCAAACGCGTAATTTGGTTACGAATGGTATCTGCATCGTAGATCCAGCACGGCGTTTTAAATTGAGCAGCAATCTGCGCGATATGTTGAGAATTGATCATAAAAATAAAATTTAGGTTGATCTAGAAGCTATAAACAGTAAAATCAGCATTATCAACTAACAGCGATGATCCTGCTGTCAAAATTTTGTGGATTGTATTGCGCAGTTAAGATTATGTTGAGATTAATTAATCGTAACTAAATAACTTTACCTGTCAAAAACGGCATAAAATCAAATGGTTTAAGATGACAATCGGGGTTTCTATTAAAAATTTCTTGTGAGTGTCAGCTCTATTGACACTATCGCAAGCGAATCCAACATACACTGCCTTTTAATGGGAACTCAAGGAATTAGAAACACTATCTGATTCTTGTTATCCTTTTCAAAAGGCGTTACTCACCACGGTATTATTTAAAGCGAGGATGCCCCATGACTATTTTTTCTATAAATACAGCCGAGTTCGCCTGGTCATTTACCATAGCTATGGCATGGATAATTGGTGAATTTGGCTATCGTTTCACCAAATTACCGCGGATCAGCATTTATGGCTTAGTCGGTTTTTTGGCCGCCAATTCCCCCCTTGAATTTTTATCGCATTTGGACGGCAACATGCTGCTTCTACCAGCGAATATCGCTTTCGGGTTGATTTTGTTTGAATTTGGCTATCACATTAACATACGTTGGCTAAAGTGCAACCCTTGGATAGGGATTACCGGATTAGCCGAAGCCATCGCCACTTTTATTGCTATTTATGCGCTGACACAATGGCTGGGCATGTCGACCTTTCTCTCATTGTCAATTGCCGCACTTGCTATGGCAACCTCCCCTGCTAGTGTTTTACGCGTCATTAATGAGCAGCGCAGTTCTGGGCAGGTAACAGAGCGAATTTTGCATCTCTCTGCGCTCAATTGTGTCTTGGCCGTTATTGTATTTAATGTGATCGTTGCGTTCTGGGTATCTCATACCAGTTCAAATTTTTATCAAGCTCCGATCAACAGTGTAATTATGCTGATTACTTCCATTGTTTTGGGATTCATTTTTGGCATCATTCTCCCCGTAATGTTGCGGTACCTTGGTAATCTCGCACAAGATGCAACCATCGCTTTTGCACTCTCCGTTATCCTCTTAATTGCCATAGCTCATGCGGCCAAACTTTCTCCCATTCTTGCCGCATTAACATTTGGCCTCACGGCCAGGCATAGAAGGATCACCTTAAGTCACACCAAAAGGAATTTTGGTGCATTAGGCGATCTGCTTACGGTCATGTTATTTGTTTTTGTAGCATCGACATTGGAGTGGCAACGCGTCGTCGCCGGGGCTGGTTTGGGCTTTATGCTAATCGTTGTCCGGCTGGGCATGAAAACGCTTGCTACGACGGTATTCGCACCTATAAGTGGAATCCCCTTACGCAAAGGCATCCTTACCGGCATTGGCCTAGCTCCCGTTTCAGTCTTCGTGATTATGACCTTGGTGCAAGCGCGTTATTCAGGCCTAGCTTTAGTGGATGAGTTGACAAACTTAGAAGCCTTAGTAGCAATGACGCTCATACTGGAACTTATTAGCCCGGTACTTACCAAATTCGCTTTAGTTCTGGCCGGTGAAACCCAGGAAAAAAGTGAAAAATAATTAAAAGGGGAAAAGATCATGGCATTGCAACCATTTCAACATTCTGAAGCGCTTTCTATTGGTGTAGAGCTCGAACTACAGTTAGTCGATCTCTCCACCTTTGACTTATCGGCTTCCAGCCCGGACCTACTACATTTGTTGGGGAAGCATCCTTTTCCCGGGAGCGTGACACCAGAGATCACAGAGAGCATGATAGAAATCTGTACGGACGTGCAATCTAATTACTCGGGCATTCTGACTCAGCTGCAAGATATTCGCGACAGCTTGGTAAGCGCTACAGATAAACTGAATATTGGTATCTGTGGCGGAGGTACTCATCCATTTCAACGATGGACAGACCGGAAGATTTTCTCTAAACAACGTTTTGAAAAAGTATCGGCACTTTATGGTTATTTAGCCAAGCAGTTTACTGTTTTTGGGCAGCACATACATGTGGGTTGCAGCTCTAGTGACGATGCGCTTTTTTTATTACATTCGCTCAATCGCTACGTTCCTCACTTCATTGCGCTATCTGCCTCGTCCCCCTTCGTACAAGGGGGTGATACCCTTTTTCATTCAGCACGGCTCAATACCGTATCCGCATTTCCGCTATCTGGCC
Source organism: Solimicrobium sp. (assembly GCA_021155915.1). GTDB lineage: Bacteria > Pseudomonadota > Gammaproteobacteria > Burkholderiales > Burkholderiaceae_D > Solimicrobium. The sequence continues at coordinate 20,463 of JAJNBE010000022.1, forward strand.
GAGCGCCATTTTTGTTACGTTGGGAGGATTTTTCCAATGATTATTATGTAAAAATGGAAAAAACTGGCGTAATCAAAAGCATGAAAGATTTCTATTGGGATATTCGCCCTAAGCCAGAATACGGCACTATTGAGCTGCGTATTTGCGATACACCATTAAATGTAGAGCGCGCGGCCGCTCTAGCAGCCTATCTCCAGGTTTTATGTGCTTATTTGCTGAAGAAAAACGAACTTGAACCCGTGGAGGATGATTATCTCGTTTATAACTACAACCGATTCCAAGCTTGCCGCTTTGGGTTAGAAGGTGCTGTGGTACATCCAAAAACCTATGAAACCCGCTCCGTGCGCGAAGATATTTTTGCTACCCTTAGCACAATAACTCCTTTTGCAGAGTCGTTGGGAGCCTTACCAGCGTTGAAGGAGCTTTACAAAGTTACCTCTGCAGAAACCGACGCGCATTTTTTAAGACAACAGTACGATGAAAGCGGAAGCGTTGAAGGTATAGTTAACGCTTCGATTCAGCGATTTCGCGAAACCACTTAAATTTTTCCGATAAAAATGGCGACGCTGTAACGGCGTCTGCCCGTGTTTCTGGTCTGCCCGTGTTTCTGTTTTCTTTTCTATTTCCTTATGTCCTCCTTTCAATTCAGTTATCAACGCCTATGCGCATGGCTATATAAATTACCATGATTTTTTTCTCTACGCTTCACTCAGCCAGTTTGGCACTGATCTCAATAATGAGATTCCCTGGCTCCTTCCTTAGCTTACTGTCTCGCTTATTGTCCACCTTATTTCTCATCTTATTTTTTACGCTAAGTGGATGCAGTAAACAAACTGCTCCTGATGTGAACTTTACTGATCTAAAAGGAAATAGCTCTAGCCTTACGCAGCTGAAAGGCAAGGTGGTGCTGGTCAATTTTTGGTCAACTTCGTGCAGAACATGTGTAACAGAAATGCCTGAGCTGGTTAAAACGTATGAAAAATTTCATCCTCAAGGCTTAGAATTGGTAGCGATTGCCATGTCATACGATCCCCCCAATTATGTACTCAATTTCACCCAATCCAACCAATTACCGTTTCCTGTTGCTTTAGATTTGGGTGGAAAATTGGCACACTCTTTTGATGATGTCAAACTAACGCCAACGACATTTCTGATCAACAAACAAGGAAACATCATCAAGAAATTTGTCGGCAAGCCCGATTTTGTAAAGTTGTATCAACTGCTCGACGCGGAGCTGAGTCTATAATCCCGGTGTCACTATTAAGCGATATTTACTCAGCATCTTATATTCAAGTACCCCTATGAAGAGACCGCTGCACGACCGAAGCGAGCGAGCCAAGGACAAGGCGCACGGAGCGCAGCAACCGGAATGTACTTGAAATTACAGGAGGATTACAAGCACCATTGTGTAACCCCGAACGCAGTATTTGGCTCGCGCAGTAGGTTAATGAAATGAACGGCTCTCCCCACGCCAACATCGCAATCTGCCAAAGTGGAGATTCTATCCACCACTTTAGGAGAAGCGTCATGAATAAGGTTACCGTAATTGGATTAGATTTGGCAGAGATTGTATTTCAAGTACATGGGAGATAAGGTAAAGAATTAAAGAAAGAAGGCCCACCGATGGTTGCGGCAATTTCAAGTGATGACAAGACAGGTCAGACCATGATGATCTTAACTCGATCAGCACAATGTACTTAAAAGTACGACTGGTTGAATGAGGGATCCTTAGCGAATTTTATCGTGCGTTAGCAGCCCTTTATGTCAACTGCTCTAAAGACCGAATGTATGGCTGCAATCGACTACGTCATGGAGTTATTCGAAAATTGCATTTTCAAATGGGAGGCGTCTATGTAAGCGGAGGTCTCTAAAAGAAGTTTATGTGGCGCAACATTCAGTTAGTGATGATGAAATTAAGCACTGTTAGTACGGGTTTACGGTAATGACAAAATTATTTACTTTTGCAATAATGCTAATAATGTTTTTTGGCTAACAAATCAGGTCGGCTCATCGTAAACATCTAAAATCGTCCTCCCTATTTCTAATAAACTTCCGAGGAAGAAAAAATGGATAGCATCATTAACGTATCTGCGTGTCCCACCCTGTCTGGATTGATCGCGATGCCACCGAATCAATACAGCAATAGCACTTCTCTGAACCCCGTCATTACCACGGGTGACAATTTAAAAGCCTTAATTGGCGAACAACATTACGATGCTGCTCGGACCCTCGGTGAAAATGTGGTGTATGCACTTGACGGAGGGCTCTTTCCCACTGGATTGAACATTACACTGAATGAATGTAGCTTTACGTTAAAGGAGGGTGATGCAATTACCATCCCGCACAACGTTACATTAGAAAACTGCTTCGTTACCAGAGGCGAAGTGCAGTTCTTTCACGGGGAACTTACGGCAAGTGGTGAAGGTGCGATAGCGTTTGCTTCTGGTAGTGATGCAATAGCGAATGCTATCGTGGCTGGCGCACAGGCGGACGCAAAGGAGAACGGAGCAATTGCTAATGCCAACGTGGAGGGCGCGTTCGCGCGCGCGTTGAAAAATGGTGCTGTAGCCAATGCTACCGCGCCTGGTGCAAAAGCACTCTCGTACGAAGCCGGCGCAGTTGCCAATGCTATTGTTGCTGGTGCAAACGCGGGGGCAAAGAAAAGCGGGGCAATAGCAAATGCAACCGTGGAGGGTGCGTTAGCTGCTGCAATGGAGAATGGTGCAATAGCCAATGCAACTGTATTAGGTGCAGAAGCATACTCGTTTAAAAACGGTGCAATAGCCAATGCTACCGCGCCTGGTGCAAAAGCATTTGCATACGAAGCCGACGCAGTTGCCAACGCTATTGTTGCTGATGCATACGCGGGGGCAAAGAAAAGCGGGGCAATAGCAAATGCAACCGTGGAGGGTGCGTTAGCTGCTGCAATGGAGAATGGTGCAATAGCTAATGCCATCGTGGCTGGGGCACAAGCGGGCGCATTGGAAAATGGTGCAATAGCCAATGCCACCGGGGCTGGTGCATCTGCATCCGCAGAGAAAAGCGGTGCAATAGCTAATGCGACCGTGGCTAGTGCACAAGCGGCCGGGTATGGAAGTGGCGCAATTGCTAATGCTACCGTAGCTGACGCAGAAGCATTTGCAATGGAAAACGGCGCTATAGCCAATGCCATCGCGGCAGGGGCAAGAGCGATTGCAGAGGAAAGCGGGGCAATAGCCAATGCTACGGCGTCGGGTGCATTGGCTTACGCGCAGAGAAGCGGCGGAATTGCCAACGCCACCGCGCCAGGCGCAGAAGCGTTTGCAGATGAAAGTGGTGCAATAGCCAATGCCATTGTGGACGGCGCAGTGGCTAATGCTACCTCAGCTAACGCAAGAGCGTACGCAGACAAAGACGGTGCGATAGCCAACTCCACTGCAGAGGGTGCAAAGGCGTATTCATTGGAAAGCGGCGCAATAGCCAACGCCACTGTCGCGTTTGCAGAGGCAATCGCAGAGAAAAACGGAGCAATTGCTAACTCCACTAGTGCTAAAGCGCTAGCATTTGCAATGAAATATGGGGCAATTGCCAACGCCACCATAGCTGGTGCAATGGCTGGCGCGAGAGATTGTGGCGCAACAGCCAATGCGACTATTGCGGGTGCAATAGCAAGCGCACATATAAAAGGTGCTGTAGCCAATGCTACTGTGTCAGGGGCAAAAGCACACTCATTGAAAAGCGGTGCAATAGCCAACGCTATCGTGGCTGGTGCAGAAGCGACCGCAGAGGAGAGCGGTGCTTTAGCCAACGCCACGGCGGATGGCGCAATAGCTAACGCCAACGCAGCGGACGCGAGGGCATTCGCAGACGAGACCGGTTCAGTAGCTAATGCTATCGCGGTTGGTGCATTTGCGGCCGCTACAGAAGACGGCGCGATAGCCAATGCCACTGTCACTGGTGCGGTAGTAACCTCAACTAAATATGGCGCAATAGCCAATGCCACCGTAGCTGGTGCAAAAGCATATTCATACGAAACCGGTGCAATAGCTAACGCCACCCTAGCTGGTGCAAGCGCGATCGCAGATCGAATGGGCGCAGTCGCCAACGCCACTGTTGCGGGTGCAGAGGCGATCGCAGAGAAAAGCGGCGCCATAGCCAATGCCACTGTAACTGATGCAATAGCAAACGCAATCAAAAACGGCGCGATAGCCAATGCTACCGTAGCTGGTGCATTGGCATACGCAAAGAAGAGCGGTGCAATAGCCAATGCCACCATGGCGGATGCACGAGCCCACGCAATCGAAAAAGGTGCAATAGCCAATGCCACTGCGGTTGACGCAAAGTCGCTCGCGAAAGCCAAGGGTGCAATAGCTAATTCCACCGTGTCTGGTGCAAAAGCATACTCCTTGAAAACCGGTGCACTGGCCAATGCCCTAGTAGCCGGTGCAGTAGCGATTGCGGAAGAGAGCGGTGCAATAGCCAACGCCTCTATCGCTGATGCAAGAGCAGTTGCAATCGGAATCGGTGCAATAGCCAATGCCACCGTACTTGGTGCAACGGCCATAGCACAGGAAGACGGCTCAATCGCTAATGCCATAGTACGAGGTGCAAAGTCAATTGCTAAGAAAAGCGGTGCCATAGCTAATGCTTCAGTAGCCGGTGCAGAATCGTTCGCACAGGAAAGCGGTGCAGTAGCCAACGCCACTATTGCAGATGCAGAGGCGTTTGCAGAGCAAAGCGGCGCCATAGCCAATGCCACGGTAGCCGGTGCACAAGCATTCGCACGTAAAGCTGGTGCAATAGCCAACGCCACCGTGGCTGGTTCAGAGGCGATCGCAGAGGAAAGCGGTGCATTCGCCACCGCCATGGTAGCTAATGCAAAGGCGGTCGCGAGGAAAAGAGGTGCAATAGCCAACGCCACGGTAGCAGGCGCAAAGGCCATCGCCGAGGAGAACGGCGCGATAGCCAATGCCTCTAGCGCCAAGGCAAAAGCATTCGCAATTAACAAAAGCGGCGCTATTGCTAATGCTATCGTAGCCGGGGCAGAAGCCTTTGCGTGGAAGAGTGGCGCAATAGCCAATGCAACCGTAGCCGATGCAGAGGCATTCGCAGTTGAAATCGGTGCAATAGCCAACGCTAATCAAGCTCTCGCAAAGGCCTTCGCACGGAAAAGCGGGGCAATAGCGAATGCCACGATAATTGGTGCATCGGCGATCGCGGAGTTTAGCGGCGCAGTAGCTAATGCCACCGTGCATGGCTCAAAGGCGAATGCGCAGGGAAGTGGTGCAATAGCCAATGCCACTGCAGCTGGCGCAGAAGCTTACTCATCGAAAATCGGTGCAATAGCTAATGCAACCCTAGCTGATGCAGAAGCTTATTCACTGGAAAGTGGCGCAATAGCCAATGCTAACGTAGCAAGTGCCAAGGCAGGCGCAAGAGAAAGTGGTGCAATAGCCAACGCCTGGGCAGCTGGCGCGAAGGCCCTGGCGGCGGAAGACGGCGCAATAGCCAATGCTATGGTAGCTGAATCAGAGGCGATCTCACAGCACAGCGGTGCGATAGCCAACGCAACTTTGCCCGGCACAAAGGCGATGGCGGACGAAAGTGGTGCAATAGCTAATGCTATCGTATCTGGTGCAGAGTCATACTCGTTAAAAACGGGGGCGATAGCCAATGCTACGGTAGCTGGTGCAAAAGCGTTTGCACAGGAAATCGGCGCAATAGCCAATGCGACTGCTCTCGGCGCAGTGGCGGTCGCGATTAGAGAGGGTGCAGTAGCTAACGCTACCGTGGCCGGTGCACTGGCGATAAAATTGGTAATTGGTTCCGAAGCGAATAAGCTGGTAAATGGTGCATTAGCATTGAATATCTAGCGTATAGTAGCTTACAAATTTGGACCAACAGGCATTAGGTTTAACCCGCCCCCCGTAAACCTAGTAGTGGTGATATGCAAGTCTTGTTAGGGATCAGTAAGCGCGGTAATAGTTATATACGAAAGCTGTTAATACATGGAGCAAGATCGGTATTAAGGGCGCGCGTGGTAAAGAAAGATACGCCGAGAAGGGAAAGACGAGGTCACAATAAAGCAGTCTGTGCGTTAGCGGCAAAGAATGCGCGGCGTATCTGGGCAATGCTGCCAAATGGAGAAGTATTCCGTACTGATTACGCTTTCACGTAATCAGCACGGCCTGGAAAAAACGAATTAATAAACAGAAGTAATCTTTCAATAAAATAAGTTAAAGAACCCAAGAAGGAACACTCACCGATTGCGAAGGCAATTTCAAGTGATGACAAGACAGGTCAGACAGGAATGATCTTAACTCGATCCGCACAATGTACGTAAAAGTACGACTGGTTGAATTAGGGATCATCGGCGAATTTTATCGTACGTCAGCAGCCCTTATGGCGGCAGCACTAAAAACCGAATGTATGGCTGCAATCGACTATTTCATGGAACTATTTGAAAATGGTACTTGCAAATGGGAGGCGTCCATGTATGTGTGCAGAGGTCTCGAGGTCTCATGAAAAGAGTCTTACTGCGTTTATTAAAAATTATGGCTCAGATCTTACCAACAGTTATACACGAACATAGGAGCAGTAAGTTTTATCCCCATAATTGAGTTGCGTTAGGCGATAGCCCTCTATGTCTGAATTCAGATCCACCTCAATTTGCTTATTATCTGCTTCAATAAAATCAGTTGCATTATCTATGCCAGCGTTAAGAGTAGTTTCTTTCTGTGTTGTTACTCCCACTTCCATACACAAGGCCTCATACAACTGATCAAAACTTTCTATATTTTCTATAGCTACTCGGTCTCCCTCCATTCCGTCTAGAGAAAGTTCAATTCTTGGCTGCTCATTATTGATGAGTTCTAACTTTAATAATTGTTTCTCGCCATTCATAATACACAGCACTTTGAGTGTGTGAAATTCTATTTTTTGCGATCGAAAAAGACTCAATTTTTGTTGTATTAGGGTGTTAATTACCCTGAGTTCATTTATCTTAACCTGTCGGCTATCCGCAACTAGGTACTTATAGAGTTCAATAAGAGGCTTAAATAAAGTACGCGATGTTATTCCCCAGTCGTTAAAATGATTTGCGCCATATTCTGGCATGCCGCCGGCAGGGGCTGAGAATTGTCTTGCAATAGCGTAGAGAGAAGTGTGAACGCGCATGATATTCCTAAAATTACAATGGTTCTCTATCGGTTGAAACAAAACCCAACTCGAGGGGAGTATCTTTATTCCAATAGGTATATTGAAAACCGAAAAAATCGCTGATGACACGAAAGATCAGAACAGAATAGAAGAAATATTGGTAACTTCTATTGGGGTAAACCCTAATGGGTATACAAACAGTGAAAAGAAATCTTTCAAAATGATTCAGATTACTCAGTTAGCAACATAGAATGCGGAAGAGGATTATAGCAAGAACTTGCTATAATCCACTCATTCGCGGCCGACTCAAGTGCTATTGGAGCTTAGAAAGCCCCTCTTGCATGCCCCCCATACCTGTATATATGGTTTAGAAAAAATCACTTCTTCAGGAACGGCTATATTTGCTCAATCTGTTCCAGGGGTGATCGATAAACTCTCGAGGAATGCCGCACAGGTGCACAGATATGGAAGCGTTTCTTCCAGTGGCATTTGATTCTCGTCTTCGCAAGAATCCACCCGATGGCGGTTTTAGCACGGCAGTGTTTAATAGGGGGAAGTAGCTAGTCGTTAAAAAAAATCAGCCTATTACTACTGAATTCAGTACGCGACGCGCTATCTATCTAAAGAGTGCCGTAAGAATGAAGTCCCGATAAAAACATGTTTACCCCGAGAAATGCAAAAGTGGTGACGGCTAACCCAATAACCGCCCACCAGGCGGCAAGTTGTCCGCGTAGGCCTTTCATTAAGCGCAAATGCAGCCATGCAGCATAGTTCAACCAAACAATCAGCGCCCAAGTTTCTTTGGGGTCCCATGACCAATAGCCGCCCCAAGCATCCGCGGCCCAAAGTGCACCTAAAATAGTGGCAATAGTAAAAAAAGCGAAACCAACCGCTATGGCTTTGTACATTACATCATCTAATACCTCCAGAGACGGCAAGCGATCTGCTAACCACCCTTTTTCCTTTAACAAATAAGCCACACCTACCATCGCTGCCAATGAAAAAGTACCGTAGCCGATAAAATTAGCAGGCACATGAATTTTCATCCACCAGCTTTGCAAAGCCGGGACCAGCGGTTGGATCTCGGCAGCATTGCGGCTAACGGTATACCAAAGTAAAAAACCAACCGCGGCTGAGATTATCAGCATCACAAACGGCCCCATCTGTCGCGTCTCATATTGCTTTTCGTAATACAAGTAAAACAGTGCCGTGATCATCGTAAATAGGATGAATACTTCATATAAATTAGAAACTGGAATGTGCCCAATATCCGCACCCAGCAAATAAGATTCATACCACCGTACTAACATACCGGAAAATCCCATCACGACGGCACTCCAGCACAGCATGGTTCCGATGGAGTAGCCCAGCAATGAACGCGTTATTAATCCGCCCCAATAAAAAAAAGTGGACAAGAAAAATAAAAAACTCATCCATAAAATGGCTGATTGCGATGACAACAAATATTTTAATAAAAATCGACTATTGGCGAGTTCTAATGATCCGGCGTACTGAGTTATTGCGCACCAGCTTAAAAAGGCCAACATAGCAATCAGCCAACGCAGTGGTTTCCAGTGCCACCCCAAAAAGGCAAACGTGGGCGCTGCCAAAAGCAGAATAAGTTGTTCGTAGTAATCCATGTGCTGACTAAATTGCATTAAGCCCAAGCAAGAAGTGCCGACCAAAGCACAGGCGTATAACCAGTCTAGCATCGAGAGCCTTTTAAAAAAGCTTTGATAGGTTTTCTGTTGAGTTAGTTCCATATTTTCTTTCTAAAATCAACTGGCTAAATCCGTTTTCAATTGCACAAATTCTTTTTCAAAATCGATCGTTTTACGTTGAGTACTTATCGCCAACAAAGCATACGACCCTTGCGCTAAAGGTTGATCTCTAACCCAAATCCAAACACGTCGCTCACGAATATAAAGCATCGAAAATATGCCGACGACCAACAATATGCAGCCGAGATAGACAACATTCTTACCCGGCGAACGCGTAACTTGAAGAACACTGGCTTTTACCTCATCGTATGAATTTAATTGTAAATAAATTGGCGCGTTATAAAAAAAAGATTCGGACAATGCATTACTGGCCAGTTCTAGAAATTGAGCGTGTTTTTCATTCAATTCCAGATCAGGTAAGCCCTCTTTCTGTCTGGCAACCTGCCATAATTTCCACAAGCTGCCATTCAAAAGTTTGATGAAGACTTCAGCTGCCTTGGCCTGTTCTTCTAATGGAATTTTTTCCAGAAATTGAGATACTGCTGCATACCCCGCCACTTTTCCGTCTCCCGCAAAAATGTCTAGGCCTCTTTCGGCTGATGTAGCAAGTTGCACATGCAATGGTGATGTTCCCAATTGGGTACCGGCCAATGCACTTTTTGCATATTCTCCGGCCGCTTGTGCACGTGTGCTGGGATTCATTAATGCAGCACGTATTCGCATCCATTCATGTACAGAATCATTATCGTCGGCAGGTATCCGTAAATAGCGGAATGATTCAGAGGGAGAGTCGCGCACTCCGGCTAGAAACACCCATGCGTTGTCTATTTTTACTGATTGCATATAATTACTGAATTCACGCGCCTGACCATTTTTATCGCGTAATTTATATTGAACCGATGCGCCAACGTTTTTCAAATCTTTAGCATTTATTCCTTTTGCAGCGGAACCGGAGTGTTCACTCAGACTCGACATGATTTGCTGATCAAGAGCTTGTTCTTTCTTAACTGAGCGCACATCACTCATGTTTTCAACATTAAACGGACGAAAGCCTGTCCATTCAATGCTGTATTGCTCATCCGATGCGCCATGCAGTCTATCAGGCGGGGCATTGTTTGACGTATTAAACGACGTATTCCCCCCTACCTCCCCGCTTACCGAAAATGCTTTATCATTGGCGCCCGCCATGGGATACGCCGTGAGTTGCAGTTTGCTACCCCCATCTTCAAAGCTCGATTGATAAATAGCCACACCTTGATAAACCAACGGCTCATTTACTTTAATCACAGCAGGAAACGTCTTTCCGCTAACAGGATCTTGCACCTCCACTTCACTGGCAAATAATTTGGGCATGCCCGTGGAATAAAATTCAATAATGAATTTATTTAGCCGTATCGAAAAGGGCAGGTCTTGAATAAAGATGCCGTTGGGCTGAGGAATAATAGCGGAGCTGCTGACTTGACCTTCCGAAATCATCGTGTTACCACGAAAAGTCGGGTTATCCATACTGAGCCGATGCTTTTGAGCAATTTGGCTAATAATGCCGTTACCTTCAAACGGCACTTTGCCCATAAACCATTGTTCAAAGCGAATAGATAAATCCGAGTCCAATAATCCACCGATCAGAATAATGATAATAGCGCTATGAGCAAATATATAGCCTAACTTAGTTGCGGCACCCTGCTTGCCCACGATTAATGTTGCAGCTGACGTAGCGTGATCGATTCCCACCAACTTTGTCTTATAACCTCGTTGTGCTAATTGGCTCCGCAAATGCGCGGCCAGTGCCGTACGTGACAATTCACTACTCCACTCAGCTTTATGGGCAAAGTTCTTTAAAGATTGTTCGCGCACATTATCACGCCAGCTGCGCATGTCTTTGAGCATTTTTGGGGTATTACGAATCAAACAGAGCCCAGTGGACAAAACTAAGAATGCCATGATGAGCAAAAACCACCAACTTGAGTAGACCGAGTATAAGCTTAGCGTACGAAACATTTCAAACCAAAACGGCCCGAATTGGTTCACGTAATTCGCCATTGGCTCGTTTTGCTTCAGCACCGTGCCAATAATTGATGCGATGGAGATCAGGCTAAGCAAACTAATCGCGAACCGCATGGACGAAATTAGCTCAATAAACGCACCGAAATGGTTTATGCCCGCGTACGGCTGTAGGGGTTCGCTGAGCTGGTCACTGATCTGACCTCTATTTCGGGAAATAGAAACGCTTGTGGAAGTAACTGTGTCAATATCGTCGGGCAATTGGGAAGGTGTGTCAGTTTTCATATAAAACAAAAAAGGGCGATTTATTAACGGCCCCCAGCGTCTGCTGACTTGAGCTAATAGCATCGGGAGGTTATGCGTAACGGTCTACCAGCCCGACCTCGTTTGACCTAGTTGCATTAAAAACCCAGTGGATAACTAAACTTTATTTTTCGATGAAATGCCGCGATTACATTGTGCTCAATTGAGGCTCATTTACAAATGACCGATGTTCCTCACTCATGATGAACAATCTAAGTTTAGTCCTTTCATCCTTACGGGGGAACGGTGAGGACGGAGGTAGAGTGCCTAATAGGTCTGCACCGCCAAATAAGATTCCGTACAAAATAATCAATAGACCATCGAATGTGATCTCTTCGTTTATACGCTGCGCGATCATTAACCACCCCTTCGCCATCCTAACCCTCCCCTGCAAGAGGAAGGGGCTACGCGAGCACTTTTTGTACACAGGGGCCACATTAGATCACCATATTTTCACTCTAAAGTGCATAGAACTTTAACTTGTCCGAACCCTAACTTGAATCGCCTTTAAACTTACTTCAGCCCAGCGACATAATCCGCCACAGCTTTCACTTCCTGGTCTGACATGCGATTTGAAATTTCCATCATTTCTGGACTGTTCGAACGAACATGAGAGCGGAAATTAGTGAGCTGCACGACTGTGTAATCCTGGTGTTGACCCGCTAAACGTGGATACAGCGCTGGGATACCGGAACCATTCGGGCCATGACAAGCCGCACAGGCCGGTACACCTATAGAAGCTATACCCCCCCTATAAATGCGTTTTCCCATTTCAACCAAATCTTTATTTTTAGCCGCACCGGGTTTGCCTACCTGTGCACTCAAATACGCACTCACGTTGCTCATATCTTGTGGAGTCATTCCTTTTGCAATCATCGTCATGACAGCATTATTGCGGGAAGGCTCAGTAAAATTTACTAGCTGTTTAGTCAAATAAGCTAGGTGTTGACCCGCTAATTTAGGATTGAGGGAAATGGTTGAATTCCCGGCGGCACCATGGCAGGACACACAAGCAATAATGTTGCGGGTTTGGTCGCCATTTGTGTACAACTCTTCACCTTTTGCAGGATCAACTTTAGCAATAGCGGGAGTAGCAAGAGTGGTCTTTTCTTCACTGGCAAAAACGGACGTAGCAAACGCCAACATAGTGATAAGCATCAATTTCAGAAAAGCATTTTGGTTCATTCATGCACCTTGGAGACAAAATTAAAAATGAAGAGAAATAAATTTATAGCCAGTCGCTTCACTTGCGTTAAAGGGGTCAGGTGTTGACGCCTGTCCAACTGCAATCTTTATTCAATGCCGATTTTTGATTACAGACAGAATACTTATTGACATATAGTCAATCTTTACGCCCCTCACCCAAGCTCACTTCTCGGGGCCGAAGAGAGGAGTAAAACATCCAGCATTGGACAGCCCGCTATTGTACAATAGCTTTCCTCGATATTCCGCCCTCTTTTTTGCATTTTTATTGCAATCCGGCTCACTTATTTCGGCACAACCTTATTGAGTACACCTATGTCCATCCTCTGGCAAGCCCGCTTTTTAACTACCGTTAATCATCTTCGCAACCTGCCTAACTTATCCGTTCCTGAACTTGCTTTTGCCGGGCGTTCAAACGCTGGTAAATCAACCGCGATTAATATGTTATGCAATCAAAAGAAATTAGCATTCGCATCAAAAACGCCCGGACGCACTCAACACATCAATTATTTTTCCATTGGTGGAGCGCATGTTGCACAGCATCGTAAAGATCCAACCAACTTAGATGAAATTCGCGCATTATTGGTAGATTTGCCAGGTTATGGTTATGCCGAAGTGTCGGGTGACGCTAAAAATCATTGGAATGAATTATTAGGGGCGTATGTCAGAACACGTGACCAGCTCAGCGCGCTTATCCTAATTATGGATGTACGTCGTCCTTTTACCGATCTAGATAAGAGAATGCTGGAATGGTTTGTACCATCCGGCCGTCCGGTGCACTGCATTTTGGCGAAATCCGACAAACTTAATCGCAATGACGCAACCAATGCATTAAGGCTAACGAAGTCGGTGTTAGCCAGCTATATCGACGAACGTGGCCAACCATTTCCATACACAGCACAACTTTTCTCGGCGCTGAAACGGGTAGGGATCGAAGAAGCCGATGAAAAGATTCGACAATTATTAGGACTGGATGTCGATATTGACCAAACTCCTCTCTCTGCTTAGCAATCTCAAATCAATGACAAATTCTTCCTTCTACTCCAGTTTCCCTGCAATTCGCCCCCGTCGCATGCGTAAGGATGACTTTTCACGTGCTCTTATACGTGAAAACGGCATCACGCCCGCTGATCTAATTTACCCGGTTTTTATTGTTGAAGGGATTAATCAGCGCGAAAAAGTGAAGTCTATGCCTGGCGTTGAACGTATTTCCGTTGACATTTTACTGACTATCGCCGAAGAATGTGTGACGCTCGGCATACCGGTTATTGCGCTGTTTCCTGTTATTAATATAAACCTAAAAACGCCAGACGGCATAGAGGCAACGAACCCGGATGGTTTAGTCCCATGCGCCGTACGTCAATTAAAAAAGCGCTTTCCGGAACTGGGCGTACTCACCGATGTGGCTTTGGATCCGTACACCAGCCACGGCCAGGATGGTTTAATCGATGCAACCGGTCATGTTTTAAATGATGAGACGTGTACCATGCTCGTTCGCCAATCGTTAACTCAGGCAGAAGCGGGCGTAGATATCGTTGCGCCCTCTGACATGATGGACGGCCGGATTGGCATTATTCGCACTGCTTTAGAATCACATCAATTTATTCATACGCGCATCATGGCCTATTCTGCTAAATACGCGTCGGCGTTTTATGGCCCATTTCGTGACGCGGTCGGCTCAGCGACCAATTTGGGTAAAAGCAGTAAAGCTACGTATCAGATGGATCCGGCCAATAGTAATGAAGCATTGCGCGAAGTAGCCCTGGATATAGCCGAGGGTGCCGATATGGTTATGGTAAAACCGGGTATGCCCTATTTGGACATTGTCCGACGCGTAAAAGATGAATTTCACATGCCAACATTCGCCTACCAGGTTAGTGGGGAGTACGCAATGATCAAAGCTGCAGCCCAGAATGGCTGGTTAGATCACGACAACACTATGATGGAAGCAATGATGGCATTCAAACGCGCTGGTGCAGACGGTGTATTAACTTATTTCGCGCGAGACATTGCCAGATTACTGAAAGTTAGAAAATAGGTTTTAGCTTGGAAAATGAGTAGTAGCGTTATTTTAAAAACCGGGCGATTAAAAAAAACACTAGCGATATCAAAATGGTCGAAGCAAATGGCAAACAAAAAGAATGACCAAAAAGCTTAAACCGAACATCGCCCGGCAAGCGGCCCACGCCAAGTTTTTCCAACCAGGGAAGTAACGCCGAAAAAACTATCAAGCCCAAAAAAATAGCTAGTACCCACCTGATCATTTTATTCCTTGTACCCTGTTATAAAAATCGATTCTTCTGAAGTCTTACGTTAACACCCATTATCAACACTTTAAATAATTCACCCATTTCTGCCGGTGACACCAATTTTTTCAACGCATTTGCCTTCGGCAAATAATGCATCGGATCCGTTGGCGAAGTGCGTAATAATAAATCACCTATTCCCATTTGCAATAGAAATCCAGCTTGGCTGGTATAGCACAACAATTCCAAACCGGCGGACTGTCCAGCTTCACACATTGCGCTAAAGTCAACATGGGACGTAATGTCTTGTAAACCCGGCCAATAGAGCGGGTCGGTATGCGCGTGATGACGATAATGGCACATTAACGTGCCTTGATCGCGTTGATCTAAATAGTATTCTGAAGCCGGAAATCCATAATCTAGAAATAAGACGAGGCCACTTTTTTCACCGCTAAGCATTTGCGCCACCGACCTCATAAATCCTTTAGCAGTAACATGCAGTTCGGTCAGATAGCCAACAGGCAACTCTTCTGCCAAAGGTATCTGTTTCAATAAGGTTAAGTCCGGCCAAGGCTTTTCAGCCCACTGCAAACCACTATCTTGCCAGGTTACGCCGACTTCGTTCCAGCCCGTTTCTGTTTTTCTGACTAAGTGTACCGGCATCGCATCTAACACTTCGTTACCCAACACTAACCCCGAAAACGTCGCTGGTATATTCTCTAACCAGACAACCTCAGAGAAATCTCGTAACAATTCCTCTTGCCGTGCACGCAACTCACCGGATAATTCAACGATATAATAGCGATCTGGGGGACAATTATGCCGGTGAAGTTCAGTTAGTAAATCAACGGCGAGCTTGCCTGTCCCGGCGCCAAATTCCATAATCTGGTTTGTTGTTTGCGGAAAAACTGACATAGCAAAAGTGGCGAGCGTTGCACCAAATAGCGGGGACATTTCCGGTGCAGTAGTAAAATCGCCCGCCTGACCGAGCTTAGCTGCACCGCCTGTGTAATAACCAAAACGTGGCGCATAAAGTGCCAGTTCCATGTAACGTGCAAACGAAATCCAGTCGCTATTGGCGCTAATTTCTTGTTTAATTAATGAAACCAATTCTTGCGAAGCGACTTGGGCTTCCAAACCAGGTTGAGGTAGCTGAAGTTTTTGCATTGCTGATTATAGTTTGAGCTAATGATTTATCAGCTCAATACTCCACACTTAAAAAAGCTAAGTATAAAGAACTTAAAGGTTAATGGTGCTAATAAATAGTATTTGACAGTCCGAATTGGCTGGCGCATAAACCGTTAGCCCACCCTACACTATTAAATTGAAGAGTAATAACATAATGAATGTCTTAGCCGCCCTACCCCTCTCCACAAAAAGCGCAGAAAAGATCACTTACGAAAATAATAAGCTGCACAAACGCTTGTGTCGGCAGATTGGCCAGGCCATTGGTGACTTCAATATGATTGAAGCTGGCGACAAGATCATGGTGTGTCTGTCGGGAGGAAAAGACAGCTATGCCCTCCTGGATATTTTGCTCACTTTACGCGAGCGAGCGCCAATTCAATTTGAGATAGTTGCCGTCAACTTAGACCAGAAACAACCCAACTTCCCCGCCCATATACTGCCCGCTTATCTAACTCAACTTGGCGTACCGTTTCATATTGAAAACCAAGACACTTATAGCATCGTTAAACGGGTGATTTCCGAAGGCAAAACGACTTGTTCACTTTGCTCTCGATTGCGACGCGGCATTTTATATCGGGTGGCCGATGAATTAGGTGCCAACAAAATCGCACTGGGACACCATCGGGACGACATCCTGGAAACTTTTTTTCTCAATATGTTCTTTGGAGCGAAAATTAAAGCGATGCCGGCGAAGCTACAATCCGACGATGGCAAACACATCGTGATTCGACCAATGGCTTACGTCAAAGAGGAAGATACCGAACGTTATGCCGAAATTAAAAAGTTTCCCATTATTCCCTGCGATCTATGCGGCTCACAAGAAAATTTGCAGCGAAAGCAAATCAAAGGACTCATGCGCGAATGGGAAAAAAAATTTCCCGGCCGCGTAGAAAGTATTTTTTCCGCATTATCTACTGTCGTTCCTTCGCACTTAATGGATAGAAACCTATTTAATTTTGCTGATCTGAATATTGACGGAAATGCGAAACCGGAAGGCGATATTGCGTTCGATGACGAGCCGTGTGCACCAACCTCTAACACGATCAACATTATGCCAATGACATTGTAATTTAAGAATATAAATGATCAACCATAAAGAATATAGGGGGAAACTGCCTATCCAAGGGCCGTTTATTTACCAGACAACAAGCATGCGCTGCGAAACCTCTTCTATACTCTATTCACCTTACGAAAGGTAGTTATGATAAATATAGTCATTCTCGCTGCTGGCATGGGCAAACGCATGCATTCTGACTTGCCGAAAGTCTTACACAAACTCGCTGGTAAACCTCTCGTCAGTTATGTAATCGCAACAGCACGGGAACTACTATCGGATAAGTTATGTGTGGTTTATGGTCACGGCGGTGAACAGGTACCTACCCAGTTAGCGGCGCCTGATATCCAATTCATCAAACAAGAATTTCAGTTAGGTACGGGTCACGCCGTTCAACAAGCACTCCCATTTTTAAACGAAGCACTGCCGACATTGATTTTGTTTGGTGATGTACCGTTATTCAAACTCTCCTCATTACAAAAAATCATCGCCGCAGCGGGTAGAGAAAAATTAGGAATTATTACGTTTAATGCAATGGACATGGTGGGTTATGGCCATATTGTTCGAGAGAACGGCAAACCAGATGGAAACATTTTGGCTATCGTTGAACATAAAGACGCTACAGCTGAACAACGCGCCATCAGCGAAGTAAACACCGGCATCATGGTTGCACCGACCATCAAACTTAAGCAATGGTTATCCGCTCTTTCTAATAATAATGCTCAAAATGAATATTATTTAACCGAGGTGATCGCTAAAGCCGTAGAAGATAACGTAGAGATCATAGCTACGCAATCCGAGTTCTGGGAGACCATCGGCGTTAACAATAAAAAGGATTTAACGGAATTGGAACGTTTTTACCAGCGCAATCTGGGCGAGGCATTACTAGAAAAAGGGGTTACCTTAATAGACTCGCGCCGTATTGATATCCGCGGCAATTTGCAGTGTGGGCGCGACGTTATCATTGATATTGATTGCATTTTCGAAGGCGACGTTACGTTGGAAGACGGCGTAAGAATTGACGCGCACTGCATCATAAAAAATGCGCATATTGCCAAAAACAGCCACATCAAGCCATTTTGTCATATTGAAGAAAGTACGGTGGGCGCAGCTTCTGAGATTGGCCCCTACGCTCGACTGCGCCCCGGCACAGAATTGTCAGAAGAAGTGCATATCGGCAATTTTGTCGAAGTAAAAAAAAGTAAGATGGGTGCGCATAGCAAAGCCAACCATTTAGCCTATATCGGCGACACCATTATTGGCAAACGTGTCAACATGGGTGCAGGCACAATCACATGCAACTATGACGGCATTAACAAATTTCAAACTATTATTGAAGACGATGCTTTCATTGGCAGCGATAGCCAACTCATTGCACCGGTTACAGTTGGCAGAGGCGCAACCTTAGGAGCCGGCACCACGCTTTCTAAAGATGCACCAGCAGGACAATTAACGGTGAGCAGAGTTAAACAAGTAAGTATTGCTGACTGGGCGCGTCCAATTAAGAAATAAAGCTCAGAGTGAATAAATAATTTTTTGCTATTTGCTTTCTACGGGGTAAGAACAATGACAATATTTCCATTATGCAGAGCACTTTTTTGTACGCTGTTACTAATTATTTCCTGGACCGCGCAAGCGACGCTCAATCTTTCCGATCCGCTCCCACTTAGCCCATTAGTAAAAGTAGGAAAATTAGAAAATGGCCTAACTTATTATATTCAAAAAAATAGCAAGCCGGAAAAACATGCCGAGCTGCGTTTAGTCATTAAAGTAGGTTCAATTTTAGAAGATGATGATCAGCAGGGCTTAGCGCATTTTCTTGAGCATATGGCGTTTAATGGTTCCACACATTTTAAAAAACATGAGCTCATCTCTTACCTTCAATCGCTCGGCATTAAATTTGGTGCTGATTTGAACGCTTATACGAGCTTTGACGAAACGGTCTACATCTTACCCATTCCTATTGATTCCGGTCGCGGCAATGACAACTTAAAAGCAGGTTTCTTGGTGCTGGAAGATTGGGCGCACGGCTTAATGCTAAATGAAGTTGACATTGATGCTGAGCGCAATATCATTTTGGAAGAAGCACGCTTAGGCAAAGGTGCCGAAGATCGCATGAATAGGAAATTATTGCCTGCATTGTTTAACGGATCCAAATATGCAGAACGTTTGCCGATTGGTAAAGAAAGCGTCATTAGCCATTTCAACTACGACGCTTTAAGACGTTTTTATAAAGAATGGTATCGTCCCGATTTAATGGCGGTTGTGGTAGTGGGCGACGTTGATCCGGATAAAGTAGAAAAATTAGTCAAAACGCATTTCAGCCACCTGAAGAATCCACCCAACGAACGACCCCGCGTCTACGCAAGTATCCCCGCACGCACTGAATCAGCCAGCCTGGTCATTACCGACAAAGAAGCCATGGATAACGAACAATTGATTCAGTACCCCATTCATTCCAGCAAAAAAGAAGTCACCCTTGCAGATTATCGCCATAGTTTGATTAAAAATTTGAGCGCGGACATGCTCAACCAGCGCATACAAGAACTAACACAACAAACTGATGCACCATTTTTAGCCGGAGGTAGCGCTATCAGACCAATAGTGCACGGCCATGAATCGTTTTCCTCCATCGCCGTTATCGGCCGCGCCAGCGTTAAACCAGCTATCGAAGCGCTGCTTCAAGAGAACCAACGTGCTCGCCAATTTGGCTTTAATGCGGACGAGTTACAACGCGCCAAAAAAAATCAGCTACGCTTTTTCGAATCGGCTTACAACGAGCGGAATAAGTCCGAATCTGCTAGTTTTGCTGCTGAATACATCCGCCATTTCTTATCCGATGAAGCCATTCCGGGCATTGCAAACGAATATGCTTACGCCACTGAGTTCCTGCCACAGATTACATTGGAGGAAATAAATGATTACGCGAAGAATAATATTCCAAATGGAGCAGCAAAGCTGCTTGCATATTTAGGCTCTGATAAAGAGGTAAATGCTATTCCAACAGCCGCGCAATTAGTAGATTGGGCAACTGCTTCTGAACAATTGCCCGTAACTGCGAAAGACAATAAAACGGTTCCACGCAGTTTAATGACCCAATCACCTAGACCAGGTCGCATTGTTTCGGAGAAAAAGAACGACAAGCTTGGGATAACTACATTAACGTTATCTAATGGGATTAACGTGATATTAAAGCCCACTAATTTTAAAAGTGACCAGGTTTTATTGAGTTCAGTTCGCTTCGGAGGACAATCGCTTTTTGAGGATGCCGACATATTTAATGCACGTTATAGCAATGCCGTGGTAGATAGTATGGGATTAGCTTCCTATACGCCCACCGAATTACAAAAAATATTAGCCGGGAAATCGGTATTTTTTCAAGCCTCTTCAAACAATTTTACGGAAAACTTAACGGGGTATGCCTCCACTAGCGATGTGGAGTCACTCCTTCAGATTGTTCATTTGCGTTTAGCTAAACCTCGACTTGATTCAGATCTTTATAAGGCCTTTATTAGCCGCATGCAAGACATCAGCAAGAACCTCATGGCTAAACCCGAATTATTATTTTCCAATACGCTATTAACGACGCTTTACAACAATAATCCACGTGTGTCGTTAACTGCTCAACCGGACGATTTTAATCATATTACGATGGAGCGTGCAGCTGCGATTTTCAGTGACCGATTCACCAGTGCGAAGGGATTTACGTTTATCTTAGTGGGCAGCATTAATCTAGATAAAATTAAACCGCTAATTGCCACTTACCTCGCCAGTTTATCTACAACCGAGATTCTTACCACCTATCGAAATTTAAAAATACTGCCAGTACCTGGGATAGTAAAAAGAGAAGTACATAGTGGCAGCGAGGAAAAGAGCCGTCTGGCCATCGTCTTTACTGGCCCGGCCAGCTATTCAGACGAAGAAAATATCCGTTTTAACGCACTAATTGAAGTTATGAATTTACGTGTTATTGACGTACTACGGGAAAAATTAGGATTAATTTACAGTGGGGGAATGTCAGGCGCTATAGAACAAACTCCTTACCAAAATTACCGGCTTACCACGATTTTGCCTTGCAGCCCAGAGAAGGTAGATAAAGTTATTGCCGCCGCCTTTTCTGAAATAGAAAAAATTAAAAAAGAAGGTCCCACTGCTGAAGAGTTAAACAAAGTAAAAATCAACTGGCGCAAGAACAACAACATAGCCCTCAATACTAATGAGCATTGGTTAAAAAGTCTGCAGAGTGCCATGTTATACAATACTAATCCAAGTAATATCTTAAGTGTTGAAAGACGAATTGCCCATCTTACCTCAGATGATGTAAAAGATGCTGCAGCACGTTACTTGAACACGGGAAATTATGTGCAGGTGGTTCTGTATCCGGAAAAATAATTTTTTAATTAATTTTAATGATCTTTTTAATTTAAAGTTTTATTGTGAATGGTGCAATAGAATGTGTGAACGTTTGATCGCTTCATTATAGAATCAGAGGACCTTTTAATTACCATTGAAAAGGACGAGTACTCAATCCAAATCATTCTTTTAATCGTCATAGAATTTGATTCACAATGGAAATTTCAAATAATAGTACTCAAATCACTCTAGAAGTATCTACACGTTCTCCACATCCTGAAGAATTAACTTTTTGCAAGATTCCATTTTTTCTTTCCGTAGCCGCGTTTGGAAGTGAATTAATAACGCGCTCACAAGCAAAACGTATTCTGGCCCGCTTCGAAAGTTTCGAAAAGGTCGAACTTGATTTCACTGGCATTCAACTTACAGGCCAGGGGTTCGCTGATGAGCTTGCCCGGGTGTGGCCGCTTTCACATCCCGCTACGCAGTTATTCATAACTAATGCTACAGAGCCCGTTGAAAAAATGTTCAGACATGTTAAAGGGAGACCGGATTTGCCTCAGCCTGCCGTTCCGGTGAATATTAAAGAGGGCACTGATATCATCTCGCACGCGGATGCTAAATCGGTGCGCAAATAATTTTATGCAAGGTAATTTTTTTTATAAAATTTAATATTAATTGTTTTATTCCATTCCATTCTCTGTATTCAATGAAAGGTCCTTATGTGTGGCATCGTCGGCGCAGTCGCTCAACGTGATATTACTCCTCTGTTGCTGGAAGGTTTAAAACGATTAGAATACCGAGGCTATGATTCTTGTGGTATCGCATTACACAAAAATGGTGAATTAATACGCTCACGTAGCACCGCACGTGTCACTGAGCTGAAAAAGCAAGTCGAGCACGCTAATTTTTCGGGTTTCACTGGCATTGCTCATACGCGTTGGGCGACCCATGGCAAACCTTCCAACGATAATGCGCACCCCCATTTTTCACGCGGACGTATTGCATTAGTTCATAACGGCATTATTGAAAATCACGATGAGTTGCGTGCCGAACTATGCGGTTTCGGTTATGTTTTTGAAAGCCAAACTGACACCGAAGTCATTGCTCACCTAGTCGATTATTTATATCAAGGCGATCTGTTTGAGGCACTACAACAGGCGATAAAGCGTTTACGCGGTGCTTTTGCTATTGCCGTTTTTTGTCGTGACGAGCCCCATCGCGTTGTCGGCGCCAGACGAGGTTCACCACTTGTTGTCGGGATAGGACCAAATGAACATTTTCTGGCATCTGATGCAGCCGCCATTGCCGGGACAACCGATCAAATTATTTATCTGGAAGATGGAGACGTAATCGATCTGCAGTTACAACACTATTCCATAGTGAACGCAGAGGGTAACTCAGTACAACGCCAAATAAATACTGTGCAAACACATTGCATTGCAGCGGATTTAGGCCCGTACCGTCACTACATGCAAAAAGAAATTTTCGAGCAACCCCAGTCTATTGGTAGCACCTTGGAAGGCATAACCCATGTGACTCCCGAACTATTCGGCAGGACCGCTGGTAACGTGTTCAATAACGTTAACTCGGTACTAATTTTGGCCTGTGGTACTAGCTATTACGCGGGACTCACTGCAAAATATTGGATAGAGTCCATAGCAAAAATTCCGGTACAAGTAGAAGTTGCAAGTGAATATCGTTATCGAGACAGCGTGCCAAATTTGGCTAGCTTAGTCGTCACTATTTCCCAAAGCGGAGAAACAGCGGACACCCTCGCAGCGCTCAAACATGCCCAATCTCTTGGAATGAAACATACCCTTACTATATGCAACGTTGCCACTAGCGCCATGGTGCGTGAGTGTGAATTAGCGTACATCACTCGCGCTGGCTTGGAAGTGGGCGTTGCATCAACCAAAGCATTTACCGCTCAATTAGCCGGGCTGTTCTTATTAACATTGACTTTAGCACAAAGCAAACATCAACTCTCTGAAGAACGAGAACATTATCATTTAAAAGCGATGCGCCATTTGCCAATTGCTATTAGTGCGGTGTTGGCTTTGGAACCGCAAATCATGGCTTGGGCTGATCAATTTGCACGCTATGAAAACGCCTTATTTTTGGGCCGGGGCATGCACTATCCCATTGCATTAGAAGGCGCATTGAAGCTGAAGGAAATTTCCTATATTCATGCCGAAGCCTATCCCGCAGGGGAATTAAAGCATGGCCCGTTAGCTTTAGTCACCAAAGAAATGCCCGTGGTAACTGTTGCGCCCAAAGATGCGTTATTAGAAAAATTGAAATCAAATATGCAGGAAGTGCGTGCTCGCGGCGGCGAGCTGTATGTTTTCGCCGACGCCAATTCTAATATTGAGTCCAGTGAGGGCGTTCATGTTGTTCGCCTGCCGGGAGACTACGGATATCTTTCTCCCATTTTGCATACGGTAGCATTGCAATTATTGGCATACCATACTGCGTTAGTGCGCGGGACGGATGTAGATAAGCCTCGCAATCTAGCAAAATCCGTCACAGTAGAATGATTGTGACGGTGCATAGAATAGCGGGAAACGCCGTGTAATTTCATCTTAATAATTGTTCAAGACAAAAAATTGGCAATCCTGTGATCAACGATGAGTGCGTTACCTACTATGAGCATCTTTGACACCATTAGTTCATCTGAAATATTCTGCGAGTTGGCTGAATACGCGCAGAGCCGTTCAGGTTATGTGCGCCAGGCCGCGGTTAATCGGTGTGTTAACTTAGCTTCGCCTGAATTCTTACCTATCATTGCTGATCGTTTAAACGATTGGGTTCCGGAAGTTCGGCAGGCAGCTTCCTTTGCATTTATAAAATTAATGCCACTAGCAAGCGAACATCAATTATTAAGTGCGTTGCCTGGCATTCTTCACTTATTTGAGACACGGCGGGTCAATCATGAAGAATGGATAGCACAAGTCGAACAAAAATTGATTCATTTGATTAGTCTTCAAGGATTTATTGATGCCTTAAAAAACGACAATGATGCTCAGGTGCCAAGAGCATGCTTCTATATTTTGAAGAAATATGAGCTTCTCAATTTTCATTCATTAATAAGTTTGGTTCTAGATAAGCGAAATGATATTTTTCTAGCCATTCAAGCCATCCAACTTCTCGATAATTTATCACCGAATGCTCAGCGTGAGCTATATCTGAAAGCAATGAATTCACACTTTGGCAGGGTTAGAACAATCGCAATAGAAAATTTGTTTATGCTAGTCGGTGACCCTGTTGAGAAAGATATATTGGCCGTCGATGCTTTACTTGACCAGCAATCCTCGGTGCGGTGCGCTGCGATGACTTATCTAGAAGCGCGAGATTTTGATTTAAATGAGTATTATGACTGTGCGCTTCACGATTCATCGTCGTCGGCCAAACAAATTCAGATCTGCTTAATTTCGTTATCTGGTTCGAAAAATATATACACCTTAGATTTAATCAAGCCTTTTACCAAAGCAGACAAACCCTCAATAAGAAAAGTGGCATTTTTATCGTGGCTAAAAATGGCTGAATGCGATAAAGACGTAATCGCATGGGAAGCACTCAACGATACTTCTAGCAAAGTACGCAAATTCTCCCTACACGTAATAAAAAAATATGGGGCATTTATTCCTTTTTCCAGTGTTTACAAGATTCTTATGGAAAAAAAGCATATTGATTTATTACTAAATTTCTCTAAAAACAAGAAATGGGATTGGTTGGAGTGTATTACGCGACTTGCTATGCAAATTAACACCGGTAATTCAATTGAGCCGTTATTAATCTCTCA
>JAJNBE010000023.1 GCA_021155915.1 Solimicrobium sp.
AGTATTTTCAGGTTTGCAAATTTTGTTTTGCGTTCTGACGATATTTTTTAAAATTTGTTGTGTTCACGCACTCACTGACTTAAGCTTCAGCATCTACAAAGCCGGTGGCTTCATTTTAGCTAAAGCCTCTGTAACGTCCTATTGTATATTCGCAAAATCTATCAAATCTCTTGACAACTGAGCGGTAAAGGAGGCAAATGTTTAAGCACACATTATGCCTACTAAGCGATCCATCCACACCTTGAAGTGAACGGAACTTTGTCTAGGACATGTCGAGTTGTAAAGTGAGCCGTTTGAAAGAAGAATGTAGTTGGAATCAGCCCGTCTCGCCTGTATAAATATACTATTCTGAACTCGCTAATTTACAAAGAAACACTATGACTAACTTAATAGACGATATTCGTTTTGACGCAACCCGTATTATTCGAGCTCCACGTGGCTCGGAAAAAACATGTAAGACTTGGGTTGCAGAGGCCGCATATCGCATGCTTCAAAATAACCTCGATGCCGAAGTAGCTGAGAATCCGACACATTTAGTCGTCTACGGTGGCATCGGTCGAGCCGTAAAGGAGCTGGATCAAGATGAAACGTTATTGATTCAATCAGGGAAACCAGTCGGTGTGTTCAAAACACATGAAGACGCCCCGCGCGTATTAATCGCGAATTCAAATCTGGTGCCGAAATGGGCTAATTGGGAACACTTCAACGAACTCGACCGCAAAGGCTTGTTTATGTATGGGCAAATGACGGCAGGGAGCTGGATTTACATCGGTAGTCAGGGCATTGTTCAAGGAACATACGAAACATTCGTTGAAGCAGGTCGGCAACATTACCGCGGTGACTGGGCAGGGCGCTGGATTCTTACTGCCGGTTTAGGTGGCATGGGAGGTGCACAGCCATTGGCGGCCACCTTGGCTGGAGCAGTGTCGCTAAACATTGAATGTCAACAAAGCCGAATTGATTTCCGGCTTCGTACACGTTATGTAGACAAACAAGCCCGCGATTTAGACCATGCATTGGCACTAATTGCTGAGCATTGCGGCAAAAAAGAAGCGATCTCCATCGCATTATTGGGCAATGCCGCAGATATTTTTCCTGAATTGGCACGGCGCGCCCGAGCAGGCCAGATTCGACCTGATTTGGTCACAGATCAAACATCCGCACACGATTTAATCCATGGCTATTTGCCTCAAAATTGGTCGATCGCAGAGTGGAACGCGGCTCAGGCAGATCCAACTCAGCATGGCCGGTTAATAGAAAATGCAGCGGCTAGTTGCGCTCTGCATGTACAAGCTATGTTGGCATTTCATCAAATGGATATCCCTACCGTAGATTACGGAAATAATATTCGCCAGGTTGCGTTTGATCACGGCATCAAAAATGCGTTTGATTTTCCAGGATTTGTTCCCGCTTACATCCGTCCGTTATTTTGTGAAGGAAAAGGGCCATTTCGTTGGGTAGCATTGTCGGGTGATCCAGAAGACATCTATAAAACTGACGCAAAGATCAAAGAACTGTTTCCTGATAATAAAGCAGTGCATCATTGGTTAAACATGGCGCGCGAACGAATTGCATTTCAGGGTTTGCCCGCACGAATTTGTTGGCTCGGATTAGGTGAACGTCATATCGCTGGATTAGCATTTAACGATATGGTTAAAAGTGGCGAATTAAAAGCTCCCATTGTGATTGGTCGAGATCATTTAGATACCGGTTCTGTCGCGAGCCCGAATCGTGAAACGGAAGCTATGAAAGACGGAACCGATGCTGTTTCTGACTGGCCGCTGTTGAATGCTTTATTAAATACAGCAGGAGGCGCTTCTTGGGTTTCACTGCACCATGGCGGCGGAGTTGGCATGGGTTATTCGCAACATGCTGGGATGGTCATCGTGGCCGATGGAACCGATGCGGCAGCCAGAAGATTAGAGCGTGTATTGATCAATGACGCAGGTTCTGGCGTGATGCGACACGCCGACGCCGGTTATCAAACTGCCGTTGAATGTGCGAAACGCAATAATTTGAATTTGCCGATGATTTGATGAGTGGTGCGTGTAATGAATTTAGATAATTAATGGGAATGTTCCAGAGCTCTTGCGGCAGTGCCTAACCTTGCGTGATCTCGTAATTGATAGGAAGCCTAAAACGTCAGGAAAAAAATGAATGTTATTGAATTCTATCAGCACGCCCTCCATGAACGTGGATTTAAAGCGGATGCCGCTCAATGGGTTGGGATACAACGATTACAGCAAACTTTCAACGAATGGCTTGTATATAAAAACCGACGCAGTAATAAATTGATACGTATGATCAAACGGCCGGAAGTTCCGCGCGGTGTTTATATGTGGGGTGGAGTAGGGCGCGGAAAATCATTTTTGATGGATAGTTTTTATCATGTGGTCCCTATTCAACGTAAAATCCGTGTTCATTTTCATGAGTTTATGCGCGGAATCCATCAGCAATTAGATGAGTTACGTGGAGTGGCCAACCCGCTCGATAAAGTGGCGAAAAAAATCGCTAAAAAATATCGTTTAATTTGCTTCGACGAATTCCATATTTCTGATGTGGCCGACGCGATGATCATGTTCAATTTATTGTCGGGGCTATTCGATTACGGCGTCTCGTTTATTATGACCTCTAATTATCAACCTGAGGAATTATACCCAGACGGCCTCCATCGCGATCGGATTCTTTCCACTATCAAATTACTTAATGAAAAACTGGATGTCATTAACGTTGATTCAGGCAATGATTATCGCCAACGCGCCTTAGAGCAAGTCAACGCCTACTTGACACCATTAAATGTTCAAGCCGATACCGCGTTGCGGCTAGCGTTTAAAAATATCGCTGAAACTGCGGATGAGGATGCCCTGTTGCGAATTGAGTCACGTGAAATTCGTGCATTGCGCCGAGCTGGAGGAATTATATGGTTTGATTTTGCAACCCTTTGCGGAGGACCGCGTTCCCAAAATGATTATCTTGAAATCGCAAGTCAATTTCACACTGTGATATTGTCTGGAGTTCCACATATGTCGGCTAGCATGTCTTCAGAAGCCCGACGGTTCACCTGGCTAATTGATGTGTTTTACGACCGCAAAATTAAACTAATTATGTCGGCAGAAGTTGCGCCTGACGAGTTATACACAGAAGGTACTTTATCAAATGAATTTCACCGCACCGTTTCTCG
This sequence comes from Solimicrobium sp., assembly GCA_021155915.1. GTDB lineage: Bacteria > Pseudomonadota > Gammaproteobacteria > Burkholderiales > Burkholderiaceae_D > Solimicrobium. The sequence continues at coordinate 3,182 of JAJNBE010000023.1, forward strand.
CATTATTGAAATGCAATCTCGCGAGTATATGGATAGTAAGACCAAAAAAATTACCGATGCGTTGGTTTAGCTTAATTACGCTGGCGACGTTGTGCAGTGCCTGTACAGGTATTGAAGCGCTCCACGACATAGATAGTGGCAATGTGAACATTAATTTTCCCCCAACTGCGGTGATCGAAAGCAATACCCAGGCCGATAGGGTTCTGCAAGCAGTTGAATTGTCGCGCGCACAAATCGAATGGCGTTATACGCAAATGGAACAAATCTGCTATAACCGTTTTTTTATCAATTCCTGCTTATTAGAAGCAAAAAATAAGCGTAGGAACGATTTGGCTAAAGTAAAAAAAAGCGAAGTGGACGCAAACTTTTTTAAGCGTAAATATAAAGTAGAAGAAATGGATAGGGTGATAAAGGAGCGGAATAGATGAAATATTTTGCCGAAAATTGAAAATAATAAGGCGATGAAAAGGTGTTCAGCCTTATCATAGACATCGGAATTTATAGAGAATTCAAGAGCCACATGCAAACCGTACGGCGCGTCATTCACTTTAATTTTATGTTCCCCTTAATGGTTGGCAATCTGAGCGCGTTGCCTGTTCAGCCCACTACGTATGCATGCGCTTGGGACTTAAATTTGAATTCCCGTTTATGTGCAGTGTGTTCTACCGTGGCCAGATTAGTAAGGTATCCGTTGATGGGTTGTATTGCCGCAGACATCCGTTCTCCTTTGACACAAACCACTTGGCGCAGCCGGTGGACAATCTCTACCAAATCGCTTTGGACAGTCATAACAGCGTCAAAATTTTTATACTCCGCTGGTGTTTCGTCTATCACATCTGCATCCGTGCGGCACCGAACTCCTTGGGTAGCTTCAATGTGATCATCTACGGTAAATCGGCGCTCTGCCTCAGAACGACTCATCACGCGGTCGGCACCGTGCGAACACGGACAAAACGACTCGGCATTGCCCTTACCTTATGTATTGATCCTATATCAATGTTTCGACATCGAGGTACAAATATAACTTCGTTTTCGAGATGCCTAATCGTTCTGCAAATTTTTCACAGGAATGCTCCATTTCTATAAAAGATTTCAGCAATGGTTGCTTTTTCTATTGCCGCCTGAGTCATCCCCTTAGCCCGTCCACGGGCAAGCACTGACTTCAATCCGTCTGGTGTTCGTTTAAAAGCATAAGCATGAGAGGGTAATTCTCACCACGGGTTGTGAGGAACACTATCGCGCTTGAACTTGGGATGGGAATGGTTACTTTTTTTTCTTATAGTTGATTTAAACAACGCCACGCGAATGTCCGCTTTGGCTGAACTCAAAAGACGTAGTATTCGCCTGGAAACTGTTTCACGAGCCTTGTGTGTTTTGAATACAGTTGGAACGTGAAGAAGAAACCACCTCCAGCGGTACTTAAACACATCGCGGCACTTGGATTGTAGGTAATTGTTGAGGTCACACGCCGATTCACGGTTGAATGCCCAAAGAACATGATGCTTATAAGAAATCGAAAAGTAGGCGTCCACTGGCCACCGTAAATTGTGTTTCGCCGCTAACTGGCAATTTAGGCACCGCACTGAGCCAATATCTAACCCATGATCTACATAAAGGTATCCGGAATGTTCCCAGTGACCTGGTAGATAGCCTTCGGGTAATTCATGAATGGCGCTATGCGGTGGACCATGAAAACCTGCGAAATAAAGCGCTCCATGCCAATAATGGCCGCAGGAATCTTGAAATTGCCGGTATTCAAATGTGTTACTATTTTTGAAGAATTCGACATCAGTCTTGAGTTTAATGCGACGAACTTCGGCAAACTCGAACTCGGCTTGCTGCCCACAATTCGGGCACTTTACATCCACCTGATCAGGTATACGATTATGGTTATACGTTACAGACATGGGAGGCCTTGTAATTGAGTAAGGGGGTTCTAGCCAAGAGTGCGCCATGATTCGGCTCACATAGGTGTTTAATGGTTGGCAAACTCAAGGCATCCCCCGTTCAGCCAACTAGATATGCATGAGCTAAGGACCATACGTTTGAGCCCTAGTTCATGTGCAGTGTGTGCTACAGTGCCTAGACTAATAAGGCATCTGTCGATGGGTTGCATTGCCGCCGACATCCATTATCCTTTGACGCAAACCACTTGGCGCAGCGTGTGGACAATCTCCACCAAATCGGCCTGGGCAGCCATCACGGCCTCAATGTCCTTGTACGCCGCTGGCGTCTCGTCGATTACATCTACGTCCTTGCGGCACTCAATTCCTTTGGTAGCTTCGATGTGGTCATCTACGGTAAATCGACGCTTTGCCTCAGAACGACTCATCACCCGGCCAGCACCGTGCGAGCACGAACAAAACGACTCGGCATTACCCTTACCTCGCACGATGAAGGACTTAGCACCCATGCTGCCTGGAATGATGCCTAGATCGCCCATACCTGCACGAACCGCACCCTTGCGAGTTACCAGAACTTCGGCGCCAAAGTGAAATTCCTTGGCCACGTAATTGTGATGCGCGTTGACGGCATTTTTCGCCAGGGAGAACGATGGCAAGTTTTTACGCAGCACGCCCAGGGTCAGCTCCATCATCTGCAGACGATTCTCCATTGCGTATTCCTGAGCCCAGTCCAACGCCTCACAATAATCGTCAAACAGCTCGGAACCCTCGACCAGATAAGCCAAATCTTTGTCGGGCAGGTGAATGAAGTGACGTGCCATTTCATTCTTGGCCTTGTCGATAAAATAGGTGCCGATCAGGTTGCCTGGACCACGGCTGCCAGAGTGCAGCATCACCCATACGCGGTCTCGCTCATCGAGACACAGCTCGATGAAGTGGTTGCCTCCACCTAGGGTTCCCATTTGCTTCAGCGGGCTTTTGTGGTTGATCTGCGGGTGTTTTTTAATAATGTGCTCATAACGCTCTCCCAAATCTCGGTAGCGAGATATGACGGAGTTCGGTGCAACCTCCCAACCACCTTTGTGCGCTCTCCCCGCCGTAGATACGATCCCATGAGGTATCGCGCGCTCGATGTCGCTGCGGATCAGCGCAAGGCTGTCTGGCAGATCGATAGCCCGCAGGGAAGTTTCCTGTGCAATCATGCCGCAGCCGATATCAACGCCAACAGCTGCTGGGATGATGGCACCATTGGTTGCGATAACACTGCCGACAGTTGCACCCATGCCCCAATGAACGTCTGGCATAACAGCGATGTGCTTGTGAATGAAAGGTAGGCCTGCGACATTGCGGAGTTGCTCTTTGGCGGCATCCTCCACCAGGACGCCACGAGTCCATGCCTTGATCGGCTTGCCGTAGCTCTCGATGATTTCAAAATTTTGCTTGCTCATCATGAATTCCTATTTGTTTCTGTAATTGTGTGGTTACTGCGCTTCGACCTGGTACTGGCCAGCGCGTCTTTTTCGAATGCCACCAGATCGGGGTTGGTCTTCAACTTGCCCATTTTCGAGCCGTGTTCGCCCCCACCTTAGGTTGTCAGCTCGGAGGTTAACTGGTGTGGAGGTTAGTCGCGGGAAGTCGGAGTAGCATTTCGAACAATAACCCCAAATGCGAACGACATCACCGCGGATTTCAGAATTGAAGCCAATTTCAACTAATTTCGCAACGAGTTTAGACGAATCATCGATAAATTTAGGCTATAGTCTTTGGTTTGGAACGAATTAAGTAACGTAAATATCAAACCATCCCTACCGCATGATAAAAAATTCACGTCTAACTCGACTCACCCGAGAAATAAACAAAGTCCTAATATTAGCTTATAACAGTTCAAACCGTACTATAAAGAATTTAGTTTATTGCAACTTCTCTTGAATGGTCGGAATGCGGAAGGCTGTTCATGACAATAATCCCACGCCAGGAATTTGCCTCAGGATAGAGGCGCTTCATGTCGGCATCTTCAGTGTTTATCGCATTCCATAAGTCTTCTGTTTTTACCCAAAAGGCGGGATATTTATACCTGGCCACATCCAGTAATAAAAAACGATCATGTTTTTTATCGTAAGCAGCAAGGGGCGAATGATGTCCGCCGCCTTCTTGTTTTAACCCAGATCTTAAGAAATTAACGATAATAAATTCGTGTTTCGAAATCGCTGCTACCAGAGTTTTTTTGAATTCATTTAACGATTTAAATTCGTTTGCATGATACTTTGTTGTGGTCAAACCAAAATGAGTTGCCATTTTAGCCAACTGATCTAACGTGATGCCAATATTTTTTACGACGTCAGATGAAACGATATTTTTTTCTATATTTTCATTGAAAAAATTATCCTGGGTAAATGAACGAAAGGGCTTATGTACCAAATCTTCAGGTTTTTGTAGATTTGAGGAATTGAGCACCATAACTAGGCTCGCAACGCCACAATAAGTGGTGGTGCTTTGGGTAGTAAAATTCGACAGTAATTTTAAAGAATTACTATCCATACTTCTTTCGAAATATTGCTGTCCATCTTTGCTCGCAAAATCAACCAGGCTCGCAGGTAACGGATTTACTGCGTGCGCCAGCGCAGTAGTCGTGAGAAATAAATAGAAAATTGTGGAATGTAATTTCAGTTTCATAATGTATTTAGTTATGCCAATGTTTTTGGCATCTTAGAGTTGATTTAATAATTTGCTTCTTAAAAAAAAGCCGAGACAGTCTACAAAAGTTAGAAAAAGTTTTTCTTATTAAATAACCAAAACGAATGATCTCAGTGCAATACAGGCAGGAAAGGCCAAGAACAATAGCTTAGTTATTCTCTTGGTTCCTCACACTTTGTTTAGTACAACCCCAGTGGGTACCGAGATTCTTCATTGGATAGTTAAAATAATCAAAAAACGTTCCTTTCATTTTTGGAAAAGACGGTAAGGGCATGCCTGAGTAGTCGCAAGGTTGTGGGGAACTGGTTATGTCAAACCCCCCCCCGCTATTTTTTCTGTCAATTCAACTGAAAAGTAACTGAAAAGCGAGTGTCCCTTATTATCCTTTCTTCGTTTTATCCTTGCTATTGTGGATTTCCCTTATCCTATAATCGAGATCTCTGCATCTACCTGCTGGGCAAACCAAATACGGCATTGCGCTCTACTCGCAAGCCTCCTGTACTTGAGATATTCCGATTGTTACGCTCCGCGCCCCTTGTTTCTGGCTCGCTCGCTATGGTTGTGCGGTCTCTTCAAGACGAAAAATAAGGCAGGTCATTTAAGCTCATTCTTTTTTTTAGGCAAAGAAATCAACTGTGTTCCCGCGAATTTATCGTGAATAAACTGACCATTTTTATCTAAATGACTCATGAACGCCCAAGCGGCTAACCCAATAAAAAATACTATCACTCCGGGCCACTGCTTAATGCCAAACAAATAATTGCAAGCTAATGCAGGAAAAACCCACATCCATGCAGCACAATAGCGCAGGCAGGCTTGTTTGAACGTTAAAGCTGACATATCCCTGGCAACAATTTTAATACGCCATGTTTGCATCGGCAAAGTTTGCCCGCTATGCCGCCAGAAATAGATGAAATATGCACCGATCACTAAAAACAGATATAACTGACGTCCATGGCGTAAGATTGATTCGTTGTGGCTTTGGATCAATAAATCAAATAAAAAATCGGCAGAGAAAAAAATGCCAAATAATAAAACGGCCTCATACAACATGCAAATCATGCGGCGTTTTAGCGAAGCGAATTGAATAGTAGAAGGAGTAATAGGCAAGATAATAGGCAAAATTAGCGGAAAATGGATAATAATGAAGAGAATTTATGGTCTCGGGAGAACTAACCTATCAGGAAGTTTATTCTTGCTGTTAGAAGTACGTCAGTATCTAAGCCTTGATTAACACGACAATTTATTGATAAATATATGCAATTCCTCGACATAAACGGCGAGATCAAATGCAGCTACGCATTAACAACCTGCATAACCCTTTATGATAAATGCTAACAGAACCGAAGAGCAACTCTAAAAAAGGAAATACAGTGTTATCAGATACAGAGTGGGGCTTCGTCCATTAACGCGCATTGTTCACGCAATTCTAAAATTCTGTTTTGCCAGTAGTGTTGTGTGTTAAACCAGGGGAAGGCAATCTTGAAAGCAGGGTCCTCCCATCTTTGCGCCAACCAGGCCGAATAGTGTAGAAGACGCAAGCTTCGCAAGGCCTCAATCAGATGTAACTCGCGCGGATTAAATTCCATAAAATCGTTGTAGCCAGCAAGCAGATCAGCCAATTGTTGAGTCATTTCGCCCCGGGAACCTGACAGCAGCATCCACAGATCTTGTATAGCTGGGCCCATACGGCTGTCATCGAAGTCTACAAAATGCGGCCCTTCCTCTGTCCATAGCACGTTACCGAGATGGCAGTCGCCATGCAGACGAAGCTGAGTAATGCTCCCAGCGCGCTCAAAACTTCGTTGAATTCCCTCTAAAAGCAAGTTAGTTGAGCTTTGATAAGACGATAATAAGTCAGGCGGTATAAATTGGTGCGTAATGAGATATTCGCGAGCCGAAAAACCAAAGGTGTCGATGTTTATGGCAGGCCGTTGTTTGAAAGAAGATAATATACCGACCGCATGGATGCGCCCGATAAATCGTCCAATTCTCTCCAATACTCCAAAACTATCTAATTCGGGCGCACGACCGGCATGCTTAGGAAATAGGGCGAAACGGAAGTGGTGAAATATATTTAATGATTGGCCATTGCACTTCAGCGCTGCAACAGCCGGAATTTCTTGCGCGACTAATTCATTTAGCAATTGGTGCTCTTCAAGAATCGCGGTATCTGACCAGCGCCCGCGTCGATAAAACTTGGCAATAACAGGCGCAGTATCTTCGATATCCACCTGATATACGCGATTTTCATAGCTGTTTAAGGCCAGCAACCGGCCAGTGGAAACGAAGCCCGATTGATCAACGGCATCAAGAATGCATTCTGGTGTTAATTGTTGAAAATGAGGCAATGTCATAAGATATTCTTGAATCAGTAGGATCTGCGGGGACCATGGTTACGAATACCATTTTCGCATAGAATGATTTTTAACTTAACTAAAGATTGATAATCTAAAGGTGAAATTTAAGAATATTCGAACTATAGATCAGTATCGCGAAAGGGGAACGACTGAATCGAAGTTAGGCAGCTACAATAATTTTATCCAAAGAATGAAGATGGGTATGGATAGTATCCGAAGCAGTCTGGGCTCTATAGCTGAATGCCCCTGAAAGGAATCGTTGATGCGAGGCCCTAATGCATTAAAACACACACTCAAGACACGTCATGTCACGATGATCACCCTAGGGGGAGTTATCGGGGCGGGTTTTTTCATTGGCTCCGGAGCGATTATTGCGTCAGCCGGACCGGCGGCTGTTCTGTCCTATCTGATTGGTGGAGCTATTGTCGTTCTAGTCATGTTTATGCTCGGTGAAATGGCAGCTCACCATCCGGATAGCGGTTCGTTTTCCACCTATGCGAGCACTTACCTGGGCGACTGGGCTGGATATGCGGTGGGGTGGCTGTATTGGTTTAAGTGGATGATCACTGTCACTCTTCAGGCCTTACTGCTGGGTGCTATTATCCATGATTTTGTCCCGGCCGTTCCGCTGGTGGCATCCACTTTTGCAATCTTACTTCTCGTTTTTTCGATGAATATTTATTCGGTCAACGTATTTGGTGAATTTGAATATTGGTTGACGTTTATCAAGATCGCAGCAATTGTCATATTTTTGATTCTCGGGGTATCCGTTTTTCTGGGTGTTTCAAACAGGCTGCCATCTCCTGGCCTGACGAACCTAACATCGTTTGGTGGATTTGTGCCTAACGGAATATCACCTGTGCTGGCCGGTGTTGTCGTTGTTATTTTTTCTTTCGGGGGATGTGAAATTGCAGCGATCGCTGCAGGTGAGTCCGAAAACCCACAAAAGAATGTGGTTCAGGCGATTCGCAGTGTGATTTCTCGTGTGTTGGTCCTGTACGTCGGATCGGTGTCAATTTTGGTTTTATGTTTGCCGTGGACTGATAAGGTCGCGCTTCAATCGCCCTATGTTTCACTGTTCAGTATGGCAGGTCTACCGGCCGTCGCAATTGGAATGAGAATGGTGTTATTTATTTCATTTTTAACGGTAATGAATTCGGGCATGTATACCGCGTCCCGCATGTTGTTTTCCCTAAGTCAACGCGGGTTCGCACCAGCGCTTTTTAATAAAACAACAGTGAGGAGCGTTCCCTTCAATGCGTTAACGTTAAGTTTGCTAATCTGTTCTGTAGTTCTGCTTGTATATTTTTTTATCGGCGGTGATTTTTTCCTCATGCTCGCAGAGAGCTCGGGTTCGCTTATTATTATTGTATGGTTGTTTATCATTTTTTCGCATCTGGCCATGCGACGTCAGCTGGATAACGTTCCACAAAAAGGCAAGCAAATCAAAATTTGGTTTTCTCCCTACTCAAATTGGCTGACAATTGGGGTGCTAACTATCGTCCTGCTTTCTCAGGTAACGAATCCAAATTTTCTTTTCCAATTTTGGTTTACTTTTATCGTGGTTATTGTCATTACCGGTTCTTATTTTATTAAACAGATAATCTGGCCATAAGGTATCAACCTGAGTAAAGATACCGATCTCAGTAATGCTTATCCTACGAAGAATAAGCTAATAACCAATCTCGAAATAATGATTTTAGTGAAGGCTGCGTTCTAAACTTTGGGATACTTACGCTTTGGATGCGGACTGATTAGCTTAAATTGTTAATGATGCGTGTTTGGGCGAAAGACTAATCGTTTATACTCTAGGACAATCGCTTATTGACATGTGGGTTTTTTTAAAAAATGTGCGAACAGCGTAGAATGGAAACACAAAAATTACTCCTTTATTCTTCCAGGAATTTAAAATGAAATGGCTATCAGTTTCTTTTCACGTTTTTTTACTTTACTTTTTCGCCACGCCAGGCATGACGAATGCGGCCGAGAAAAACGTTGCGCCTAATATGACAGTTCCAGGGAACATTGTCCAAATCGTTGTCAGTTTAATTGTAGTAATTGGCTTATTAATTTTATTAAGCGTAGCGTTCAAAAAATTTGGTTTGGACAGGATGAATTCCAATTTCCCAGTGAAAGTCATTAATGCGATTAATCTAGGAAGCAATCAACGAATTATGACTATCGAAGTGGGCGACGAATGGCTAGTTTTGGGTATTACAGCTCAACATATCACCACCTTAACGAGCATGCCTCGGCAGGAGGTTAGCGATAAAAGCCATTTCGGTAGTACCGAGAAACTTAATTTGCCTGACTGGATGCAAAGCGCTGTAAAAAAATACTCTTACCGAAAATCCTAAGAGTTACTTTAACGAATGCGATCGACTCTAAGAGACCTCAGCACAATCGTATCAAGCGAGCCCCCAGGCGCAAGAAACTCATTAATCGGAAGTTACCTAACGGACACGATGCTTGCGATTCTTGCGCAAAGAGGTGTCGAGAATAATGTATGCAAAGATCTCTAGAGTCTCCCCCGGGCTACTTTTGCCAGCCGTCTGCTGAGATTAGAATTGGAAAAGGTGCACATTTTAACGGAACCAACGTCCCTCATATCACGCTCAAAAAGAAGAAGTAAAGGCCCATTTTAATGCGGTAAAAATCTTGGGAAAAGTACTTTCCCTGGTTTCAATGACGCCACTGTTCCTCCTGAACGATTCTGTGGTGAAAGAATTCGGCTGTTACGCCAGGCTTTCTTAAGAGGAGACCTCTGCACACAACCTACTGTGCGAACCAAATACAGCGTTCAGGGTTACATACTGGTGCTCGCAATCCTCATGTACTCAAGTACATTCCGGTTGCTGTGCTCCGTGCGCCTTGTCTTTCGCTCGCTCTAGGGTTGTGCAACGGTCTCTAATGGAAAGATGGATTTGCGAGTACGCTTGCGAGTAAAAATTGAGTGATTTCAGTCAACTAGACTAAGGAGAAAAAAATGGAGTTAGGAAGTTTTAATAATCATATTCAGGTTCAAACGGGATTTGTTCCAACACAGACCATAAAAACTCTACAAGAAAAAGTAGAGGTAGAGCTGAATTCAATGGGAATGCGTTGGCATTATTCTACGGGGGAACGAGAAGTAATAAAACAATGCTTTCTAAAAATGTGGCTTATCGACAATGCAAAAGAGAGCACGGACGCTTTGGCTAGAAAACAGCTTAGTTTACTAAAAGACATGGATAACTATCCTGAGCTACGTAAAGCATGCTTTGAGCTCATGTTAGTAAATAGCTCAGGATGCATCGAAAATTTGTTTCCGCTTTTCTTGGAATTACAAGAGAAAAGCCGAAGAAATATTACCGATCCCTCTACAGTTAGCTTATTTCCGCAACAGCTCCTAGGCCAACCCCATCACATAAACCTTGATTCCTATCGCGCTTTGCAAACTAGACTCAAAACTGAATTTGGATGGCATGGTAGAACATATAATAAAAATGCTCCTCTTCCGGCGGAACTAGCTCTCAAGTACAAAGGCCAGCCCTATATCTCCGTTACCGGCATTTCGTTACTCGGCCTAAACGATGAGGTCTGCTTTCTACCTCAAAAAACGGATGATCCAACAACAAAAAAAATAGTATGCCGTCATTTCGCTATTCAGCTTATTAAAGACGTATTAGAAGATAGAAGTGGAAATGGGAAAATTAATCTGGCTCTCTATTCCAACAGAAATTCAATTGCTCAGCACATTCCCATAGAAATTGAAGCCACATGTACCACATTAATAGACAATGCTAAACGCTATGATTTGATTGACAATGAAAAGTTAGGTCAACATTTGTGCGCGTGCTTTGGCGATATGAGAAGTCCGGAAAAACAAGAAACCCTCAGAGTGTTACTCCTTGAATCAACCTTTCACTCGATGGTATTGCGGCTAAGGATTAAGGGAACGAAAGAAAACGCGATCTATGTCGTTACCTTTTACGATCCTAATAAAACTACCATGGCCGTGCGTTGCGAAACAAAGGAGCTATTTACATTAAAAAACTATTCTTTAAAACAGTTTATTAATGGTCCAGGCTCAAAGGAACCAGGATTTTATGAGGAATATTACGATGAAGTTGCACCCATTTCCCTGCTGATGGAGTGCAATGAGTCCAGTCTTACGGAAAGTATAATTAAGAAAAAAAAGGTACTGGAGAATTTCACACCGAGCAAATTGACTTCTACTTATATCTTTTTTTTGCTATCAGGGAATTTCGCGCATGATCTAGCCGGATTGCGAAATTCGCTTCAAAAAATAGTGAAAAGCTCGCCCAAAGAACTGTTTAATTTGCTTGGCGCCAAAATTGCAGATGGCACTCCAGGACTCTATTTAGCGTTACAGAATGGACATGCTGACGTTATTGAAGCTTATGGTGAACTATGTCAACTGTTTCCAAAAAATGCGCGTGGCAACTTGGTTGCCTTGCTTGCTGCGAAAAAAGCAGATGGCACACCAGGACTATTTATGGCATTGCAGAATGGTCGTGCAGACGCGGTTAAAGCCTACGGGAAACTATTTCAGTTGCTGCCTAAGACTGAGCTCAGCAACTTAGTTGATCTACTTACCGCCAAAAATGCGGAAGGTACACCGGGGCTATTTATAGCGTTGCAAAATGGGCATGCAGATACCATTAAAGAGTATGGAAAATTACTGCAAGTGGTACTCCATAATGAGCACGTAAAACTGATTAATATACTTGCCGCGAAAAAGGCGAATGGAATACCAGGACTGTATATGGCGTTGCAATACGGGCATGCGCATGCCGTTAAAGCTTATGGAGAAATACTCCGTCAACTGTTTCCAAAGACTGAGTATGTCAAATTGGTTGACGTGCTCGCTTCAAAAAAAGCCAATGGCATACCAGGCCTATTTATGGCGTTACATAATGGGCATGCGGAAGCTGTTAAAGCCTATGGAGAGATGTGCCAATTGTTTCCTGATATTGGTGATACAAAACTGTTCGTTCTGCTTGCCGCAAAAGACGAGGGCGGCGTTCCGGGACTGCTTATGGCATTGCACAATGGGCACGTTGACATATCTAAAACCTATCGTGAATTACTCCAACAGCTACCTGAGAAAAAACGCGAACAACTTTTCGATTTGCTTGAATCAACCGATGCCGACACTACGCCATGGCTGTATGAGCAACTGAGCAGTGGAAATGAAGAAGTCATTAAAGATCACAAGAATTTACTCCAGTTGGTATCAAAGTGGCGTGCCGAATTTGGAACTTAATCGGAAACCTTCATAGCAGTTGAAGTGCCTATTCGACTTGTCTTATGCACCAGGTACAAGTCATCCCGTCCTTATAGTTTTAACGCCGCTTATTGTTGCTCCACTCATAAATAAGCTAGTAAACACAGTATTTAAAAAATTTTGTAATATTCAAAATAGATGGTAGCCTGAAGAACCTTACCTTTGTTAAACCGTTGTTACAAACACCTGGTCAAAAAGGTAGTCATGCATCAGGAAACCCAGTCATGTCGCAATGGCGCTACAAAGGTGATGTTTTCTTTGTCTGATAAGACGAAAATAGGAACGTTCGGCAGGGAGAAATTGCCGTTCAGCTGCAAGGGTGCTTTTAGTTCGTCACTTTTCCAGTGTTTTTTTTATTTGTTATTAGTATCCATACTTAATTAAAGAGGAAAAAAATGAATACACTTAAACTCACATTCTCCAGGCTTTTCTTTGCTAGTGTAATTCTTCTCGCATTTATGAGTGCAAGTTATGCTGAATCGACAACAAAGGAAGATTTGAAAAAGGATGCTGAACAGGCGTTAAAGGACCTGTACAGGATTAACCCTACTGCTGAAACTCTCTCAAAAAAAGCCAAAGGTATCCTGGTTTTTCCGCGCATCGTAAAGGCGGGCTTAGTCTTCGGCGGTAGTTATGGTGAAGGTGTTCTCATGAAGAATGCTCGTGTCGACAGTTATTACAATTCTGTTTCGGCCACATGGGGTTGGCAGATCGGCGTGCAGTCTCATGGATACGTTGTATTCTTGATGAGCGATAGCGCAGTAAAGTATTTAGAAAAGTCAAAAGGGTGGTCGTTTGGTGTAGGACCGACAGTAACGGTAGTCGATGCCGGAATTGCAAAAGATTTCAATACATCGACTTTGCGTAGCGATGCCTATGCGTTCATTTTTGACCAAAAAGGACTCATGGCCGGTCTGAGTATTGAAGGCACTAAGATCTCTCGTATCCATCCCAAGCCTTAAAATATAAAAAGCATTGCCAGATAATAATTTATTCGCGCAATATTTTTCGGCTGATTCTGTATGAACCCAGCAGATAGGAGAATAAAAGTGGCCATCTGGCAATGCCCGCTCTCATTTGGGTATAAGAAGGAGAAATCAAATGCTTGAGACCATTGCTATCATATTACTTGTTCTGTGGGCTGTAGGATTAGTGAGTTCGTATACTATGGGTGGGTTCATCCACATATTGTTAGTGGTTGCAGTTGTCGTCGTCCTGGTTCGACTTATTAAAGGGCGGCGTTTGTAACCCTTTCAGAAATTGATTTTGCGAAGAATGTAAAGTAGGCTTCCACATCTGGAAGCCGCTTTATATGTAGATTATTTTTGACAAAAAGGAAGAAAATATGAACGTAATCAAGATCGTAGCGGCTGGCCTAATTATTTCAGGCGTCCTTGGATTGGCGTATGGAGGCTTTACCTACACTAAGGAAAAGCACGAAGCGAATGTGGGACCCATGCAGCTTTCCTTAAATGACCGAGAGACTGTTGAAATTCCTGTCTGGGTAAGCGTGGCAGCCATTGTTGCTGGCGGTGCAATATTGCTTTTCGGTAGTAAGAATCGATAACTCAAGGAAATTCGATTATCCGTAACAAGATACTTAGCATTAAACCCTGAGTTAAATTATGGATCGTTTTTTTGTCTTGTTAAGAAAAGTTGGTTCGGTGATTTCATTCTGACAATATATTTAGCTCCCGTAGTTATTATTGGTAGTTTGGCTCCCCCTACCATAATTCTGAGTTCTAAATTCCAAAATAGGCTCGATAAAAAAATACAGTTGGTAGTTGTATTACGGTAACTACTTTCCTCATCTCGGGATGCCTCGTCTAGGCGACCCCGTCTAGGCGACCCCGTCTAGCGTCTGCCGTTTTCGGAAAGGCGCTAAGGTTGCCCACAAGTGTTTAATGCAGCGGAAAATCTCTAGATCGTCATCCTCGAGTGCTGTTATCGGGGATGTACTAGTTTGCGCGATAGCCATCATTATTTATTTATTTTCAGTTCGAAAAAATAAAGAGTAGCTAGTTGCCACTAGGTTTACACTATTTGATGCGGGCCAAACAGGTCAGAACGAGGGGAAGAGTGGTTTTTTGAAAGAGAATTTTTGTTTCGTCTTGGATTTTGCTTGGCACTTATGCGTTCAGCTTGCCTTCACATCGCCGAATAATAGATAACAAAGAAACCGCTCACCCATTCTATGCCACCTAGAACTTAAAATATTCTCTTGAAAAAATAAAACCAACTAAAATTAGTTGGTTTTTTCAAATAGTGGTGGAGGCGGCGGGAATCGAACCCGCGTCCGCGAACACTCTACAGACAGTTCTACATACTTAGTGCTGTTATTTAATTTAATCTTTACGACGCGAACGCACACGCTGCGTATTGACGAGTTACCTATTTTTTAGTCTTTAGCTAAGCAACCCAACCATAGACGATTCCCTATAAATGACTCTACTGCTGTTGCCAGCCCGCCCTAAGGAAGAGACGGTGTAGAGTTAGCAGCAATTAAGCTGCTAATGCGTACGATTTATCGTTTGCAGTTATAAATTTCTGGATGTATTTACGAGGTGACCAGCCCTCGGTATGCCCTGCGCTGCTTTGTAACCCACGTCGAAGCCAGGTCGCCCCCAAAGCAACTTCATTATAACTTATTTAAGATGAAAAAGAATGGCGAGCTTTTATTTGCCATTTTAAGTTAAACAACCAATTTGAGTAAGTCGGAGGGCAGGCTTAGCAATAAATCTGTCCGCCAGCTTTCTGCCTCTCTCCGCCCGCAATAGCCCCACGCCGCAGCAATACTAAACATACCGGCGGCTTGAGCAGCCTGCATATCACGTAAATCATCGCCGATGTAACAGCATTCCTGTGGTGTAAATTGTAACTGCCGCGCTGCTTCAAACAAGGGTTCTGGATGCGGTTTAAAGTATGTTGTTGTATCACCAGAAATAACACATTGTGCTTGTTGTAGACCTAAAAGTGGAATTAAAGGTTGGGTGAATCTCGTTATTTTATTAGTCACTATGCCCCAAGGTATTCCCTGTCTGTGGATTGACACAATTAATTCGGCAATGCCGTCAAATAAGCGACTATGTTGACAAATGGAGGCTTCATAGTTATTCAAAAATTCCAGCCGCATCGCCTCAAATTCCACATCCTCTGGTGTAATTCCAAAGCCTGCTTTTAACAAACCACGAGCACCGGCGGAGGCATGAGGACGTAATTGTGCAAAAGGAGCAGGGCTGAGATTACGCTCGATGCGCATCCGATTAACAGCAGCAGCTAGGTCAGGGGCGGTATCTGCCAACGTGCCATCAAGATCGAAGAGTACGGCACGGGGTTTAAAAGAAATTGTCATTTTGGACGTCGGCATGCTGCGAGATAATTAACACTCACGTCTGAATTTAAAGAATATATTTTGGTGAGGGGGTTATAACTTAACCCCCGTAACGAAAACAAGTCTAATCCCGCACGGCGAACAGATTGCGATAATTCAGCAGGGGTAATAAATTTTGCGTAATCATGCGTACCTTTGGGCAGCATTTGTAGTAAATATTCAGCGCCTAGTATGGCGTACAAATAAGATTTAGGATTTCGATTTAACGTGGAAAAGAAAACAAACCCATCCGGCTTTGCAAGTTTGGCGCATGCAGAGATAATAGAACTCGGGTCGGGCACGTGCTCTAGCATTTCCATGCAAGTCACCACATCATAAATGCCGGCTTCCTGTTCCGCCATCTGCTCAGCAGCGATCTTTTGATAGCGTATAGTTAATTCGGATTCAAGGCTATGTAAATCCGCTATTTTTAGGGCCTTTTCTGATAGGTCGATACCAGTAACAACAGCTCCCTTTTTTGCCATTGATTCAGACAGAATACCACCGCCACACCCGACATCAATTACCTTTTTGCCTTTTAAAGCCGCGTGAGCATGTATCCATTCTAAACGTAACGGATTTATTTCATGGAGAGGTCGAAATTCGGAATTAAGATCCCACCAGTGATGTGCATTCTCGCTAAATTTTTGGATTTCTAAAGAATCAGCGTTCATTTGTGAATTAATCTTTTTAATAGTTCATTATAGTAAATTTACGAACTAAATCCTCATCGATCTCGATGTAGTATTGGGCTCATAAGATATATAACTTTCTCGCAAATTTGGTCTATTCATAACTGTTTTACCTATAAAAAAACCCCGCCGTAGCGGGGTTCTAGTCTAAGCAACAATTTACTTGTTTACTGTACGTGTACCTACAACTTCAACATCCACACGACGGTTTTGCGCACGACCAGCTGCTGTTTTGTTGTTAGCAACCGGCTGACTCTTACCTTTACCAGATACATAAATACGGTCAGCAGCAACACCCTGTTCGATTAAGTAACGCTTTACGGATTCTGCACGACGTACCGATAATTTCTGATTGTATGCAACTGTACCTATTGAATCAGTATGACCAGTAGCAACGGCGGCTTCTAAGTTTACATCTTTCAATTTTGAAACCAAATCATTCAATTTAGCTTTGCCTTCAGGTTTTAACACAGCCTTGTCAAAGTCAAACAGTGTATCTGCAGCAAAAGTGACCTTTTCTGAGCTCGGTGTGGCCTTTGGTGCAACAATAACGGGTGCCGCTGGAGCAACAACGACGGGAGCAACTACTTGTTTTGCTACAACGCCATCACAACCAACAACAACAGCGTCTGCTGGAGTCCAGTAACCTGTGTGAACACATAGCCCGAACTCGTCGCGAACGATATTTCCGTTAGCATCTTGAACATAGGCACTGTGTGGAGTTGGAGCTTTAATATCGGTAACCACTGTCTGGGCAGAAGCTGTGATCGCCAATAAAAAAGCGGATGCTGCGGCTGAAGTGTAAGCGAGTTTTGCAAAATTATTCATGTTTCTCCTCTCGGGTGAGATTTCTTGCAGAAGATCTGCGTATTTAATTGATGAAAAGTTGAAAAAGGTTGGATAGTACCACGTCTTTTGATATGTCTTGGGACATTACAAATATCAAATGTAATGAGCTTGTTTGTCATTTTGCCATAAGCCTCCGATTATTACTAACCCTGTTAATTTGAAAAGATAATATTTATTAGGGGCGTTGTTCAACTGCAACAAAACAAAAATAGGATTTAATTTTTTATTTAGCAATTGTATTTATCAACTTGTTTCATGGAGTGTGCAGGGAAAACCGACAAGATTAACGCTGCATCATGATAGAATCAGCGCTTTAACGCGGAAGGCTTCTAGTAATGAGTAGCTGAGTTAGAGTTATTCCGCATTTAAACATTCTCCAGATAAACGACTGCCCGCCTCCCAATGGACCAATTCGCTAAAGAAACACTCCCGATTTCGCTTGAAGAAGAAATGCGCAAAAGCTACCTTGATTACGCGATGAGCGTTATTGTAGGTCGGGCTTTGCCAGATGTTCGAGACGGTTTGAAACCTGTGCATAGGCGCGTTCTATTTGCCATGCACGAAATGAACAATGTCTACAATAGGCCTTTTGTTAAATGTGCTCGTGTCGTCGGTGAGGTGATGGGAAAATATCACCCTCACGGCGATGCATCTATTTACGATACTTTAGTACGTATGGCGCAGCATTTTTCATTGCGTTACACCTTAGTGGACGGGCAGGGTAACTTCGGTTCAGTGGACGGCGATAACGCCGCGGCGATGCGTTATACCGAATGTAGGTTATCGAAAATCGCTAATGAAATTCTGGCTGATATTGATAAAGAGACTGTTGATTTTGTTCCTAATTACGACGGTAAAGAAAAAGAACCTTCGGTTTTGCCAACACGTATTCCCAATTTGCTCATTAATGGCGCTTCGGGTATTGCCGTGGGTATGGCGACCAATATTCCACCCCACAATATTACCGAGGTCATCAGTGGCGCTTTGCATTTGTTGAGTAATCCTGAATGCACTATTGATGAGTTAATCGAAATTATTCCAGCTCCTGATTTCCCCACCGCCGGAATTATTTATGGCGTTTCTGGTGTGCGCGATGGTTATCGCACCGGCCGTGGACGTGTAGTCATGCGTGCTAAAACTCATTATGAGGAATACGGTAAAGAGGGCCGCACTGCGTTAATAGTGGATGAATTACCGTATCAGGTTAACAAAAAAACGTTATTGGAACGTATTGCAGAATTAGTTCGTGATAAAAAATTAGATGGCATTTCCGATATTCGGGATGAGTCCGACAAATCAGGTATGCGAGTCGTTATCGAATTAAAACGCAACGAAGTTCCCGACGTTATTTTGAATAATTTGTACAAGCAAACCCAGCTGCAAGATACGTTTGGTATGAATATGGTGGCCTTGGTTAATGGTCAGCCGAAATTATTAAATTTGAAGCAAATGTTAGATTGCTTCTTATCACATCGTCGGGAGGTAGTAACACGCCGCACGGTGTTTGAGCTGAAGAAAGCGCGTGAGCGGGGCCATATGTTGGAAGGCTTGGCGGTTGCGTTAGCCAATATTGACGACTTTATTGCAATCATCAAAGCGGCTCCGACACCGCCAATGGCCAAATCTGAGTTGATGAGTCGTGCTTGGGATTCGTCGATGGTCCGAGAAATGTTAACGCGAACGAGTGCAGATCATGCGGGCGGGATTGATGCTTTCCGTCCGGCAAATTTGCCTAAACATTACGGAATCCAAGCGGACGGTTTGTATAAACTTTCCGACGATCAGGCGCAAGAAATTTTACAAATGCGCTTGCAACGTCTGACAGGTTTAGAGCAAGACAAAATCGTCAACGAGTACAAGGAAATGATGGCGCAAATTGCCGATTTGCTGGATATACTCTCAAAGCCAGCGCGGGTTACATCGATTATTACAGATGAATTAACTGCGGCCATGAGCGAGTATGGTATTGGCTCTAAGGATCAACGTCGTTCGGAAATTGTGCATAATGCGACCGAACTGGAAACAGAAGACTTAATTACACCACAAGATATGGTAGTGACTTTGTCGCATACAGGTTATATGAAGTCACAACCGGTGTCGGAGTATCGTGCGCAAAAACGCGGTGGCCGCGGCAAACAGGCTATGGCGACTAAAGATGATGATTGGATTGAACAACTATTTTCCGCTAATACCCATGATTACATTTTGTGCTTCAGTAATCGTGGTCGCTTATATTGGTTGAAAGTATGGGAAGTGCCCCAAGGTTCACGTAATTCGCGTGGAAAACCTATTGTTAACATGTTCCCACTACACGAGGGTGAAAAGATCACGGTTATTCTTCCTGTGTCGGGCGATAATCGTAGTTTTCCTGAGGATCGTTATATCTTTATGGCGACCAGTTTAGGCGTAGTAAAAAAATCGGCATTAAGTGATTTTAGTAATCCGCGCAAGGCTGGAATTATTGCCGTTGATCTTGACGAGGGCGATGTACTAATCGGTGCAGCGCTCACTGATGGAAAACATGATGTAATGCTGTTTTCTGATTCTGGTAAGGCCGTGCGTTTCGATGAAGGTGACGTGCGACCAATGGGTCGTACAGCACGTGGCGTTCGTGGTATGAACTTAGAAGAAGGTCAGCAAGTGATTGCATTATTAGTTGCAGAAAATGAGCAGCAGTCAGTATTAACTGCGACTGAAAATGGTTTTGGTAAGCGCACACCCATCACTGAGTATACTCGTCATGGTCGGGGCACAAAAGGCATGATCGCGATTCAAACGTCCGAGCGTAATGGTAAAGTAGTTGCAGCAACGTTGGTCGAACCCACAGACGAGATTTTGTTGATCACTACAGGTGGCGTTTTGATCCGTACCCGGGTTTCAGAGATTCGGGAAATGGGGCGAGCTACACAAGGCGTGACACTAATTGCTGTTGAAAATGGCACTAAGTTAAGCGGTCTGCAGCGAATCGTGGAGACGGATGTGGAGGAAGTGGTCTACGGAACTGAAGGCGGAACTGAAGTGGGCGATGGCATCAATAACAATGAGGAAGCCACCGGGGACGCTGCAGAGTGATTTATAATTTTTCAGCCGGCCCTGCAGTTCTGCCCAAGGAAGTATTGCAAAAAGCGGCAGCTGAGATGTTAGATTGGGACGGAAGCGGTATGTCCGTGATGGAAATGAGTCATCGGGGGGCGGAGTTTATGTCGATCCATGCTCAGGCTTTGCAAGATTTACGCGAATTGCTGGCAGTTCCAGATGATTACAAGATATTATTTATGCAAGGCGGCGCGACGGCAGAAAATGCGATTGTTCCGCTTAATTTGGTTGGGTTAGCTAAGCAATCTTTACCAAAGCATCCTGCTACATTGGATTACATATGTACCGGTTCGTGGTCGCTGAAATCGATTAAAGAAGCCGGAAAATATGGCAAAGTCAATGTGGCGTCTAGTGCAAGAACAGACGATCCATCGCCAAGGGAGACGGAAAAATTTACTTCCATCCCAGCAGAGTCGACATGGCGCTTATCGGATGATGCCGTGTATCTGCACATCTGCACCAACGAAACCATTGACGGAATTGAATTCAACTATACGCCACGGGTAAATGTTCCTATTGTTGCGGATATGTCTTCGCACATTTTGTCGCGCGTAATTAATGTTTCAGATTATGGTGTTATTTACGCGGGTGCACAAAAGAATATCGGTGCAGCTGGTTTAACTATCGTTATTGTCCGCGAAGATTTGCTAGGTCATGCTCTTCCAATCTGTCCTTCAGCATTTAATTGGCAAATGGTGGCCGATAATAATTCCATGTTTAACACACCACCGACTTACGCAATCTATATTGCGGGTTTGGTGTTTCAGTGGATTAAGCGTCAAGGGGGAGTTGCCGCCTTGGAAAAAATCAACATCGCCAAATCAGCACTATTGTATGACGTAATTGACAATAGCCGTCTTTATGAGAATCGGGTGAACAACGATTGCCGGTCACGCATGAATGTTCCATTTTTTTTGCGCGATGAAAGTTTAAATGACGCTTTTTTGAAAGAGGCAAAAACCGCTGGATTATTACAATTAAAAGGACACAGTTCGGTCGGTGGAATGCGAGCTTCCATTTATAACGCTATGCCGCTCGAGGGTGTGCAGGCGTTGGTTTTGTTTATGCGCGAATTTGAAAAGCGTCAGGTTAAAGCTTAACACTTAATTCTGATGATACAGCGTGCAGGCTTTGAGCTTTACCATCCAATGTTAATTATGTTTACCAAAAAAAGTTCACGGCTTTTCACACCATATTCCCACTAATTTGCGCGGAATTTTTT
Organism: Solimicrobium sp.; assembly: GCA_021155915.1. Taxonomy (GTDB): domain Bacteria; phylum Pseudomonadota; class Gammaproteobacteria; order Burkholderiales; family Burkholderiaceae_D; genus Solimicrobium. The sequence goes on from JAJNBE010000023.1 coordinate 24,659, forward strand.
AGAGCGTAAACACACCTAATGCATACATCACAAGGCTTAAATAGATGACTAGCATGAATTCAGACCATCAGCTAAATCTGCTACGTGAAAAAATTGATAGGTTGGATGCACAGATTTTAGCGCTCTTAAATTCGCGCGCAGAATTAGCCCAGCAAGTGGGGCATCTTAAAGCGGTGACTAACGCGCCGGTTTTCCGGCCAGAACGTGAAGCGCAAGTCTTATTCAATGTGGCCAGGAAAAATAAAGGCCCATTGTCTAGCCTCGATGCGCAATTAATTTTCCGAGAAATCATGTCGGCCTGCCGTGCGCTGGAGCGTCGCGTTACAGTGGCGTATTTGGGCCCAGCTGGTACATTCAGTGAACAAGCGGTGTTTCAGCAATTCGGTCATGCCGTGGTGTTGTTACCTTGTGTTTCTATTGACGAAGTGTTCCGCACAACGGAAGCGGGAATTGCTGATTTTGGTGTGGTTCCAGTCGAGAATTCCAGCGAGGGCGCCGTGAACAGAACGCTTGATTTGCTTTTGCACACTAGCTTATCGATAAGTGGTGAATTGTCGATACCCATCCAACACAGCTTAATGGCAGCTTGCGGTGATTATTCAAAGATCACTAAAATTTGCGCCCACTCGCAAGCGTTGGCACAATGTCAAACCTGGCTTAATCACCATTATCCCACTATCGAACGTGTTGCGGTTGCGTCTAATGCTGAGGCAGCACGTCTGGCAAGTTTAGATTCCAGCATTGCTGCAATCGCTGGAGAAAACGCTGGCAACCATTACGAACTTCAAGTAATACATGCGCATATTCAAGACGATCCACATAATCGAACTCGATTTGCCATTATCGGTAACTCTAATTGTGCACCGAGCGGTAGAGACCAAACTTCAGTAGTATTGGCGGTGCCAAACAAAGCTGGGGCTGTCTATAGTCTGATTGCTCCGTTTATGCAGTTTGGCGTGTCGATGACACGTTTTGAGTCCCGTCCGGCGCGGACGGGAACATGGGAATATTATTTTTATATTGACGTCGAAGGCCACCAGCATGATGAGTCCGTTGCGCGTTCTTTAAGTGAGTTAAAAAAGAGTGCGGCTTTCTTTAAAATATTGGGTTCTTACCCTTTGGGGAATTGCTAAAAAGGAATGGAGGTTAGGTCAATAAGTGGTTAAATGGAGATTTCCATTTGCCGCTGCAACTTCGGAAGAGAGCAGATGGGTGTTAGCAAGAGAACTAAAAAGCCATTCGCGAAATACGTGGCGAGCTCCAATGCAAAGGGCATTTTGTGTCAGTGGCTTGACTGCATTGCTTCTCAGGCGGTCTACAGGCCGCTCGATGGTGCAAGGGTTCGGCCGTGTGCATTCACTGCGTTTGCGGAATGGACTTAGCCTACAGGAAAAGTTTCCTTTGCAAAAAGTTTTGTGCGGCTAGCCGCCTTAAAGCCCCCTGAGCTCCGCCCTAACGGGAATCTGGATTTAACAAATAACCTCAACACTAGATTGTATCGATAGTGAACATCAACATAAAAAAATTAAACAAAGTAGTGATATTCGGCGTAGGTTTAATAGGCGGATCTTTTGCTTTAGCACTCAAAAAACACGCCGCAGTTAAGCACATTGTAGGGGTAGGACGCAGTCAGTCATCATTAGCGCGTGCAGTTACTTTAGGGATCATTGATGTCGCGTGTTCCAATTTAGCCGATGCACTAGACGGGGCCGATCTCCTATTAATTGCCGTGCCAGTTGCCCAAACAGAATCCATTTTTCATGCTATTTATCCTTATCTACAGAAACAAACTATTGTTACCGATGCAGGGAGTACCAAAGGCGATGTGATCGCGGCAGCGCGACGTATATTAGCTGAAAAAATTGGGCAGTTTGTTCCGGCGCATCCGATTGCCGGAGCAGAGCACAGCGGACCGGAAGCAGCGATGGTAGATCTGTATCAAGGTAAAAAAGTAGTGATAACGGCGTTGCCCGAGAATACGCATAGCGCGCTCCATTTAGTAGCTAGCGTTTGGCAAGGGTGTGGAGCTATACCGCACTATTTAAACTCCGAACAGCATGATCAAATTTTTGCTGCGGTAAGCCATTTGCCCCATGTATTGGCTTTTGCATTGATGAATAAAATTGCCGAACAGCCAGAAGCGGATTTATATTTTCAGTATGCTGCTAGCGGTTTTCGCGATTTCACCCGTATAGCTGGAGCTTCGCCAGAAATGTGGCGCGACATTACCATGGCCAATCGGGATGTTTTACAAGCAGAGTTGGTTCAATATCAGGCCCAATTACAACAAATTTCGGTTGCATTAAGACAGGCGAACAGTGATCAATTGTTGGCTATATTCAGTAAAGCACAGGCAGCGCGTCAACGCTTGATTTGCTCTTCAAGCTAATTTACTGCACAACCGTCCAAAGAGGGCAACAATTGTTAAATAAAGCGACCCTATGAAAACACCCCATTACCCGTCATTTATTGAATTAAATCCCGTCACACGGATGCAAGGCATTATTCAATTGCCTGGCTCAAAAAGCATCTCGAATCGCACTTTATTGTTGGCCGCTTTAGCGCAAGGGGATACTGAAATCAATGGGTTGTTAGCTTCAGACGATACTTTGATAATGCTGAATGCATTGCAAGCATTAGGTGTGTCTTGGCAGCAAAAAGGCATTACACAAGATTATTTGGTACACGGTACGGCGGGAAAATTCCCTATTAAGGAGGCCGATATCTTTGTAGGAAACGCTGGCACGGCCATTCGCCCGTTAGTAGCTGCCTTATCGCTACTCGGTGGTGACTATACAATACATGGCGTACATCGAATGCATGAACGCCCTATTGGGGATCTCGTTGATGCGTTGCAGCGCATGGGAGCAGAAGTCGCCTATACCGGAATTGCTGGCTTTCCTCCGTTACATATTAAACGGGGGCACATTCATTCCTTTGCCTGGCAAGTTCGCGGAGATGTATCCAGCCAATTCTTAACGGCACTTTTGATGGCAGCACCATTGATTGCTCGTAATCAAAATATCACCATCGATGTAGTCGGTGAACTAATTTCTAAACCTTATATAGAAATCACTCTCAATCTCATGCAGCGTTTTGGGGTTACTGTTCAGAGAGATGGCTGGAAAAAATTTATCATTATGGCAGGGCAAAATTACCATAGCCCGGGGAGCATCCAGGTTGAGGGTGATGCTTCATCGGCGTCATACTTTTTGGCCGCCGGTGCAATTTGTGGCGGTCCGGTGCGGGTTACCGGAGTAAGGAGCAACAGTATTCAAGGAGACATCCGTTTTGTTGACGCGTTAGAAAAGATGGGTGCCAGCATAAATATGGGCGACAACTTTATTGAAGTGCGCAGTAACGGTGCATTAAAAGCTATCGATGCTGATTTCAATGCGATTCCCGATGCAGCAATGACCATTGCGATCGCAGCGTTGTTTGCCGATGGCAGAAGTGTGCTGCGTAATATTGCTAGCTGGCGTGTCAAAGAAACAGATCGCATTACTGCGATGGCTGCTGAACTAATAAAGTTGGGTGCGCAAGTCGAAACGGGCGACGAATACCTGGCGATAACGCCTCCTGCACGGCTAAAGCCAGCCAGTATTGCTACTTACGATGATCACCGTATGGCGATGTGTTTTTCGCTTGCTACACTGAACGGCACTTTGCGAGCCGGGACCAAAATTCGGATACTTAATCCAAAATGCGTTGCAAAAACTTTCCCTGATTTTTTTGATGTTTTTGCGACGATCAAACAGTATTAAATAAAATGACAAATCCAATCATTACCATTGATGGACCAACTGCATCTGGCAAAGGCACAGTTGCACAACGGGTTGCCCATGCTTTGCAATTTCATTACCTGGATTCCGGGGCGTTGTATCGCTTAACAGCCTTGTCTGCTTTACGCGAAAAATTAGCTTTGGAAGATGAACAAGCCATTGCGTGTATTGCGAGCCATTTGCCCTGTCACTTCAAAGGCGAGCAGATTTGGTTGGATAAGGAAGAAGTAAGCGATGTTATACGCGCGGAAGAAGTGGGTAATGCGGCCTCTAAAATAGCTGTTTTTCCAGGAATACGCAAAGCCTTATATTCATTGCAAAGAAGTTTCTCTAAGCCGCCAGGCTTGGTGGCAGATGGCCGGGACATGGGGACAGTCGTGTTTCCTTTGGCAGATTTGAAAATTTATTTAACTGCCAGTGTGGATGCGCGAGCAGAAAGAAGATTTAAGCAGTTGATTAGCAAAGGATTTACTGCTAATATCGACGACCTTGTAAAAGATTTAGCAGAACGCGACGCTCGCGACAAAAATCGCAGTATTGCGCCGTTAAAACCGGCACAAGATGCGTATATATTGGACACCTCCCACTTAACAGTTGAACAAACGGTAATGGAAGTATTGCAACAATATAGCGCAATATCTGTAAAGAAATAAATGGGCTAGGCAACCAAATTGTGTTCCCCTTTCAGAGACTTAATTTTTGATTCGCTTCAAAATAGCGCAATGCTATCTTGAATTTTTTTAACCTAACCCAGTCTGATTCGCCGACTCAGAGGCGCAACAGATTGTTTACCACTACCTACACAAATTATGACAACAGTATTTATGTCGCAAGACTACGCTACCGGTTCGGATAGCTTTGCAGCTCTTTTTGAAGAGTCATTGTCACGTCAAGACATGCGCTCTGGCGAAGTTATCTCCGCTGAAGTCGTTCGCATTGATCACAATTTTGTGATCGTGAATGCCGGCTTGAAATCCGAAGCGTTCATTCCTTTGGAAGAATTCAAAAACGATCAGGGTGAATTAGAAGTTCAGGTTGGTGATTTCGTTTCCGTAGCAATTGATTCGTTGGAAAACGGTTTTGGTGACACAATTTTGTCACGCGACAAGGCGAAACGCTTAGCTTCTTGGCTAGCATTAGAAAAAGCGCTGGAAACAGGTGAAATCGTTATTGGTACCGTAAATGGTAAGGTCAAAGGCGGCTTAACTGTCTTAACCAACGGCATCCGCGCTTTCTTACCTGGGTCTCTGGTTGATACACGTCCGGTGAAAGATACTACGCCGTACGAAAATAAGACCATGGAATTCAAGGTTATCAAATTAGATCGCAAGCGTAACAACGTGGTGTTATCACGTCGCGCGGTAGTGGAAGCGTCGATGGGCGAAGAGCGTGCTAAATTAATGGAAACGTTACGTGAAGGCACTGTAGTGACCGGCGTAGTTAAGAATATTACCGATTATGGCGCTTTCGTTGACTTGGGTGGTATTGACGGTCTGTTACATATTACTGATTTGGCATGGCGCCGTGTACGTCATCCTTCCGAGGTGTTGACAGTTGGCCAGGAAATAACAGCAAAAGTATTGAAATTTGATCAGGAGAAAAACCGTGTTTCTCTAGGGGTGAAACAATTAGGTGATGATCCGTGGTCAGGTTTGGCACGTCGTTACCCACAAAATACACGTTTGTTCGGTAAAGTGACTAACCTTACTGACTACGGCGCGTTTGTTGAAGTTGAGCAGGGCATCGAAGGTTTGGTGCACGTATCGGAAATGGACTGGACTAACAAAAATGTGGCCCCGAATAAAGTGGTTCAGTTAGGCGACGAAGTTGAAGTTATGGTCCTAGAAATTGATGAAGACCGTCGTCGTATCAGTCTCGGCATGAAGCAATGTAAAGCGAACCCTTGGGATGACTTTGCTGTTATCCATAAAAAAGGTGACAAAGTACGTGGTGCAATCAAATCAATCACTGATTTTGGTGTATTTATTGGCTTGTCCGGTAACATCGACGGTTTGGTGCACTTGTCCGATTTGTCATGGACTGAAACTGGTGAAGAAGCAGTGCGCCGCTTCAAAAAAGGCGATGAATTAGAAGCCGTTGTTCTCGCAATTGATGTTGAGCGTGAACGCGTATCCTTGGGTGTTAAACAACTCGAAGGTGATCCGTTTAACAACTACTGCGCGATGAATGATAAAGGTGCTGTTGTAGTGGGTACGGTTAAAGCAGTTGAGCCAAAAGGTGTTTTCATTCAATTAGCTGACGAAGTGGAAGGCTATTTACGCGCATCAGAGATTTCACGCGAACGCGTTGAAGATGCCGGAACACGTTTTAAAGTTGGCGATAGCGTTGAAGCAATTGTATTAAATATTGATCGCAAGACACGTAGCATTCAGTTGTCTATTAAAGCAAAAGACAATGTTGAAACCAACGAAGCCGCTCAGAAGGCAACGGTTGATTCGAATGCCGCTTCGGGTACTACAAGTTTAGGTGCGTTATTGAAAGCAAAACTCGATAGCAAAAACTAAGCCGGAATCATGAATCGGAATAATCCCGCTTTAAGGCGGGATTATTTTTTTGTTAAATGCTTTTTTAGTGTGAGATTTCCCGATGACAAAATCAGAATTGATCGCCCGCCTCGCTGAGCGATATCCGCAACTAGTTGTAAAAGATGCAGATTGTGCTGTAAATACGATTTTAGAAGCAATGTTGCAAGCGTTATCGGTTGGGCAGCGGATTGAAATTAGAGGATTCGGCAGCTTTTCTGTAAACAGTCGCCCGCCAAGAATTGGTCGCAATCCGAAATCAGGAGAAAAGGTTATGGTTCCCGGGAAACGTGCGCCGCATTTTAAACCTGGCAAAGAATTACGTGAGCGGGTAGATGCGATGGTAGGTCGGCCGATCAAGCCTTGATAAAGATTTAAAGAAATTTTTAAAAAAGTAGAGTAGAGCGCAACGTTCAGATGCTTTCTTCTCTACTTTTTTTGACTTCTGCAATAAGGTTCTGCCTAACTTAACACTGTTAGACGTAAAACTACATGTATCAAATCTTGGGCGAATTCGATTTAACCGAGATTTTCTCTTAGGACGGAGTCAAGTGCGCTTCTTTTAAGGTGTTTGGCAAGGAGCGACGACGCGGCGGCCTCTATGTCGCAAGGAGAAGCAACGCAGTCCAGGTACCTTAAAAGGAGTGCAATTGACTTCGTAGCGTTGCATGCAATTCGCGATAGGGTTCGTAATCTGAAAGTTAATGTTAATCGGCTTCGCCACGAAGTTGTAACGGTCTAATGGAAAATCTCGGTTTAAGTAAGGTAATTTGGTCGCTTGAAATGGGAAAGCGCAGCAAGTTGTATAAGAAGACCTTCTTATTATTAAATTTATTGTGCGGTTAGTACGTAGCGGATATCCCTAATACCATTATTTTCCCCAATATTTATAATGCCAGCAAAGGAAGAAAGTTCATATGGCTCAGCTGACTAGTCCAATTGCGTGTTTTTTCTTTAATTAAAATAGATAAGCTATAAAATAATGTATTTGTCAATAAAGGAACGAAAATAATATGGAACATTGTAATAATAAAACGCACTCCTCTTTGCAATACAAAACTGAATATCAGCATGTGGATGATTACGAAAAGAACATGTTGAGTACAGTTCCTCACAAAGAATATCAGGAAGCCAATGCTAATAATAGCTCTTCGTACCCAGGGGAAACACACCTTCAGTTAGGCGAAAAAATAATACATCATCGTTATAAGTATGACAAATTAATGTCTAATAGAAATAAATTTTTTAGAAACTTGCACGCGTTGGACTACGAGGGTGCGCTTGATAAGGTTGTAAAACATATTCATATCCTCCAAGATCATAGGAACAAGACGTCCCTGACAACAAAGCTCGGATATCACATGAACATGACAACTTCGATGCAAACGGCTGTTATTGCTCTGGTAATGTTAAAACCTAATAGTAAAAAGAATGTTGACGAAATTACTAATGCGGACATAGAAGACGTTATCAATGATGTCAAAAAAAAATGTGCTGAATTAAATGAAGTCGGCCTAAGTGAAAAATTGGCTCAAATTTCCTATAAAAAGGGGGACTTCTACGATATGACACAAGGGCGTGCCGGATACTGTGAGTATCTAAAAGCAATGTCGCTAGATGTGCAAAAAAACTCTGTGCCTGAAATTGAAGCAACCGTACCTTTGGCAAATCATAGTGAATACGCTTTTGATAAAATTTATCAATTTAATAACATCCATTTGCAAATTGTTAAGTCTACCGAATTTCGAACTCATATAAGCGATTTTAATCAAGATATACATGCTACCAGTGAGGCCATTTTCCGCGTCTCCAATTGGAATGCTCAGAACTTAGCATACATGACGAACCCTACGCCCGGTTATGGCAAGGATAGTGCGTTAAAAAAAATTTGTGAAGCCACAGTTACGCCCTTTGTTACGCTCTTTACTGCACCGGTAAGTTTGCTAACAGGTATTGTGGCGCTACCTATGAGAGCGGCGGTTCATAAATATCGCCCATTGGTTAGTTATATAGAGAATGTAAATCAATTAAAGGAATCGTTTCTACCCGAAACAACTGCGCATAAAAAGATTTTAACGAAGAATAACCCTCTTAAAATACGGTCACACAATCTCGGATTTACGCCTGCGATTCTCGCTATAGCTGCTGATTTAATTGCAGCGGAGGTCCGAGCCAAGCAGTTAATTAATTTCATCAATAATGACCCTGAGCAACCCGACATCATTTCCTTTCAAGAGACTTTTCATGAGGATGCGACTAAAATTCTTATGGAAGGAATTAAAGAAAGCTATCCTTACATCATTCACAATGTCTTACCCACTGTTAATGGATTGAATTCCGGTGCAGCTTTCGCAAGTAAATATCCTATAAAATCAGTTGAATTTAAGCGATATGTTCTTATGGCTGGTTTTCAAGCATTAACTCCACGAGGAACCTGTAGAGTCGAATTTGAAATCCCAGGTCTCGACACACCCTTCTATGTTTATAGCGCTCATACTCAAGCACTCGTTGGGGAAGATTATTCTCTCGCTCGATTCACCCAAATTAATGACATCGATAATTTGATGAAACAAAATAGAGAAAAAGGAGAGCAACTCCAGGTTTTGCTGGGTGATTTTAATACGTCGGCCATAACAGCATGGGGGGAGGACAATATCGGCACCAATCAGGCTGAACGTGAAGTTTATGGTCTAATGCAAGAAAAATTTCATGATATATTCTTGCAGGATCATGAGGTAAATGGCACTCGTAAAAATGGTACCACTTCTCATTATTTAGATGGAGATAATAAAAAGATGAATATTGATGCAGAAGAACCTAAGGGAAGCTGGAGCCGAGGTCCATTTCAGGATAGCAAGTTAGTTGAATTAGAAATGACGCGCAATCGGTGGGCTAATGGGAGGCAACAGCCTGTCCGCCCTGATCTAGTTCCATCCAAATGGGGTACTCCCGAATGGTTTAAAGATCAGCCAGCTGACACTGCGCGATTTGATTATATTGTTTTTCCAAAAGAAAATGAAAAGCATTCGTGGAGAAATCAGCTAGCGGGTACCGTAGAGATACGAAGAGTCCATTTGGACAAACAAGCACAAAGTGGAGCTTCAGATCACCTGCCAGTTGATGCCCGAATTTGGATTAAAAATGACCTATCGCAAGAAGACATTTAAAACGAGATTTTCCATTAGACCGCTACAACTTCGTGGCGAAGCCGATAAACTTTGCGAATTGCATGCAACGCTACGAAGTCAATTGCACTCTTTTTAAGTTGCCTGGACTGCGTTGCTTCTCCTTGCGGTATATAGGCCGCGTCGTCGCTCCTTGCCAAACAACTTAAAAGAAGCGCAATTGACTCCGTCTTAATGGAAAATCTCGGTTAAACAGACAAAGAATCCTCGTGTACTCGAGTAGATTCCGGGTGCTGTGCTCCGCGCCTTGATTTTGACTCGCTCGCTACGGTTATGCAGAGGTCTCAAGTAAGAGTAGTTGGCGCTATGGATGTCGGAAAATAAAGTTATTAAATTCTCGTTATCCGCCAGCGCGCCGACTCGGGATTAGCCCTACAATTACTTTTAATCCTAGAATCATCCCGAATGATCGTCTTCTAAAGAATTAGTTGAGATTGAATTTCCTCTATGGTGAGAATTCCCTGAGGACGCTTTGCAATAAGTTCATATCTGGATCTCACTTCATAAGGATCTTCATCCCGCCACTGTCGCGAACTTTCGTCATAATCACTTAATTCATAATCCTAGATTCCTCTGTTGGACAGGCTCGCCCTAGGCTCAAGTGTGCGTTTTTTCGGCTTCCTGGTAAGGCGCAACGACGCGGCAACCTGTATGTTGCAAGGAGGAGCAACGCGGCCAGGGAGTCGAAAAAACGTACAATTGAGCCTATGGCGAGCCTGTAGCGCTCTCACCTAAACGGTGGACGGGTTAAAGAGCGAAATCCCCAACGAAGCAGTCGATCCATGACTATCAGGACAATGGATTAAAAATAGCCAGTAATCGTTATCTGTGCTATCCATTTTGAGTCGTTCGTAGTGGGTTAAATTCAGCACCTTTTCGACACTCAGTAACTTACCATCAATAAATAATTGAACTGCAGGCGTATTAAAACATGCTTTCTGCAGATTAGTTAGCGTCTTGAACTGACGTTCGCTGAGTAGACCCAACTCAACATATTTATTTGCTCCAATTGCGCTTATGTCAGCTCGCTTCTCCGCGACAAACACAACAATTTCTTCATATGAAAATTGAACAGCTTCTTCTATAGTCATCTCTTCATTGTCAATCGCCGTTTGAAATTCTCGAATTCCTAATATCGAACTGGCACGGTTATCGTCTTCTGCAATAAGATCGATAGCGTTTTTTAACGATAGTTTGCCATTGGAGACGTATTTCTGAACGCCAGTATTTAGCATGGCGAGACACTGTGCTTTTGAAAGAAGTTTAAGTTGAGAACTCTGAAGTAGGCGCTCCTGAATATAGCCCTGGACAACACGGCTGATTAAGATTCCTTCTTGTGGTTTGGTTAAACAGATACTGTCTTGGAGGGAGAGTAGGCCGAGATCAATATACCTCCCGGTATCCAAATTCTTTAAACATGTGATTTGTTTGAATGTTAAGTTTAACGCATCCTGCTCGCTAAGCGAGCCGTCGATAACATATTCAGCAACCCCACTTGGTATATAACCAAGGTTATGGATAAATGGGCTGTAATTGGTTCCCGCATCAAACGAACTCATAATTGAATTCCTGATATTGTTGAGAACTGTATCTTTATATTGTATGGTTTGGTCAACAGTCCACTCACTGCTCAACAGCCGTTGATTGATTATTGGTCCGCCAAGACCAAGTGAACTTAAATAGTCAATACCTTTTTGGTCGGCTGGGAGGTAATTATCTTTTCTATGCTGAGGAAAATCTTCATAAATTTGTGTGGTAGTTTTTTTCTCGTTTAGCAGCGCTTTTACTTCAGGACAACATGTCTTTAATCGTTACAGGTAGTATTTTTCAAAGATCTTTCTGGTAGATGGAAAAGCTAGAGTTACATTTTTTCGATCTGACAAATATTGTCTATCAAATAAATGGAAAAGCATTTCTGGAAGAAGAGGAACAAGATGGGTGGAGCTAAGCGAGATTTTTGAGTTTGTTTTTCGGTTAAACAGCTTAACTCCTTCAGAAAAATAACTAAAAATTTTCCCAATCTGCTGGCCATGTTCCGTCAGCTCTTCATTGGTCATTAAGCCTACCCCCTGAGCACAAATGACTTTAAGAGTACTTAATAATTCGTCACCACCTACAATTGAGAACACTTCTTTTACCGAATTGGCAAGCTTCTCCATTAGAGCGGATAGGTCATACTCCGTAATGCTTAGCTCACCTTCGGTTTTTTCGCCTATGATGGTGGCCAACAGCGCTTCTTGCAGTAGAGGAGAAAAAAGCACAAACGGTTCGTTTGGCCCGCGATGAGCTAACGTATCAAAATTCTCGATTAGAAAGTTAAAGCGACTATTTTGAGGTAATACGTACAATTGAGAAATTAATTCAGCTGTTGTCGGTTCTCTGTATGATTGGTTGCGGAATAAGTCCAGTAGGGCATTGCGGCAGATATAGATGAGGATAATCTAAATATTGAATCCATATTTTGTTCGCTTTCAAGGAGTTATATCTAATTGCTCTTAATGGCGATAAGCTAAATCCATGGAATTTTGGGAGATAATGCTAGGTAAGACTAACAAGATTACAGTAATTCCGAAATTCCGCCTCAGGAAAAACCCTATCAAGTTGCAGGATTTGTCTCTTTAGAAATGGTAACTTAGAAGCCGAGCCAAATTGAAGAACGGTCAAAACCTTCAACTGAAATGCACCGAGGCCTGAAAATTTAACCTGAGTCTTTTCAACCGACCTCAACTAACCGTTTCCAAACGTTATCACGTACAATGCCGTTTCCCACAAATGAGTTCGGAGTAAAGTGCTGATATGAAAATAATTTCTAAAATTATTATGTTACTGTTATTCATCATTTTTTTTGGATTTGCCTTAAATAATACCGATAATGTCACTTTACATTTTTTTAGTGGCTATGAGTTTCCCGGGCCGTTGGTACTAATGTTGTTAATTTTTTTTATTGCAGGAATTATATTTGGCGTATTTTCCATGTTGCCGCTATTGTTTAGGCACCGGCGCGATTTGGCTCAGCAGAAAAAAAATTTGGCGTTGAGAGAAAAGGAATTGGCCAGATTGCAAAACGAAAGTAGCATTCCACCACCATCAGATAGTATTTGAAAAGCCCTGGTGTCAAATCATTTACCTTTAATATTTAAAATCAATTCAAATGGAATTTGAAATTTGGTGGTTTTTGTTTATTCCCATATTTTTTATATTGGGCTGGATTACTGCGCGCGTTGATATCAAGCAATTGCTATCCGAATCCCGAAGTTTGCCACGCGGCTATTTTAAGGGGTTAAACTTCCTTCTCAATGACCAGCATGATAAGGCGATTGATGCATTTATTGAAGTGCTAAAACTTGATCCTGAAACCGTGGACCTACATTTTGCATTAGGCAATTTATTTCGGCGTCGTGGGGAAACCGAACGGGCAATTCGCGTGCACCAGAATTTATTGGCCAGGTCTGATTTACCTTTAGAGCAACAGGCGCATGCTAATTATGAATTAGGACAAGATTACCTCAAGGCAGGTTTGCTAGATCGGGCGGAAGAAACGTTTGGATTGCTTTTAACTACTAGTTTTAGCGTTGATGCCAGGCGTGCTCTGCTAGAAATTTATCAGCTTGAAAAAGAATGGACGCGAGCAATCGAAGCGGCAATTGCTTTGCAGGAGTCGGGGGCGGGCACTCGACAGAAAGAAATTGCGCAATTTTATTGTGAATTAGCTCAAGATGAGATTTTAAACACGCGGCTGGAAATGGCGATTGAATTACTAGAAAAAGCACATGTAGCAGATCGAAATAATGTGCGTGCTACCATTCTCCGGGGCGATATCTACTTGATGGAAAATCAATTGGTGCAGGCTTTGCAAATTTGGCGCAGGGTAGAGCAGCAAAGTACGCCCCATGTGTCCCTCGTCGCTCAACGAATTATGGATGCATATACTGCTCAACATCGCGCCCAAGAAGGTATCAATTTGTTAAAAAATTATCTCGAGCAAGCGCCCTCTGTTGATCTACTAGAGGTGCTATATCGAGCCAGCTTAGAGGTGCAAGGCCGTGAGGCAGCTACGCAAATCGTTCGTGAAGAATTACGTCGTACCCCCACTTTATTGGGATTAGATAAATTGTTGGATGCGCGCATGCTCAATGCAGCGCCTGACCGATTGCAAGAATTATCTATGGTCAAAAATTTAGTACATGGATACGCAAAAAAATTAGCGCGTTATCAGTGTTCCCATTGTGGTTTCAAAGCACGCCAGTTCTACTGGCAGTGTCCGGGTTGTAATCGCTGGGAAACCTATGCTCCGCGTCGAACGGAAGAATTAAATGTCATCAACTAGAAGCTTGCATCATGTGCATTGATAAAATTAATCAAAAATTATGACACAACTCAACTTAACTGGTAGTAAGGTCCTGGTGGTTGGTGATGTGATGCTAGACCAGTATGTATTTGGCGAAGTGGATCGTATTTCACCAGAAGCCCCCGTACCAATTGTCCGAGTTAATCACCGCGAAGAAAGGCTAGGCGGTGCCGCGAATGTGGCCAGAAATGTGGTGGAATTGGGCATCTCGACTTCTTTAATAGGTGTTGTGGGTGAAGATGAGGCAGGCAGTAAAGTAGAAAATTTATTGCGCGAATCGAAAATTAATAGTTATTTGAAGCACGATCACAGTATTTCGACGATCATAAAACTGCGTGTAATTGGGCGTCAGCAGCAACTATTACGCGTAGACTTTGAGGAGCGTCCCAATGAGGGGGTCTTACGTAACAAATTAAGCCAGTTTCTCACCTTATTACCTGATTATCAGGTGGTTATCTTGTCAGATTATGCTAAGGGCGCATTGGCGAACGTGAGAGAAATGATTGCGCATGGTATTGAATTAAAAAAAACGATCTTAGTTGATCCAAAAGGACTTGATTTTGATCGCTATTCCGGTGCATCCATCCTTACGCCAAATAAATCAGAATTGTGCAAGGTTATTGGTGAGTGGAAAAGCGAATCTGATCTGACTGAAAAATCGCAAAATTTGCGCCGTCACTTAAAGCTGAAGGCATTATTGGTAACTCGGTCAGAAGAGGGAATCAGTTTGTACACGGAAGATTTTGTTCATCATGTACCCACTAGGGCACGTGAGGTTTTTGATGTCTCGGGTGCGGGTGATACGGTGATCGCCACGCTCGGTGCTATGTTGGCTTCAGGTAAAAACTTGATCGATGCGGTGGAAATAGCTAATAGAGCAGGTGGTATTGTCGTAGGAAAATTAGGTACTGCAACCGTTACTTACCCGGAATTATTTCCAACTTAATCATCCGGAACATAAAGTATTGGACTATCAGAGTGCAGTAAATGCGGCTAATTTTGTATTAAAAAAAGCAGACTGAAGGCCTGCTTTTTTTATGAAACTAATTAAATCGACGAAAAATTAATTCGCTACTAATCTTGTGGCTTGAATTGTTTGTCGCTGATGCGGAATTTTGTACGGCGGTCACCCATTAGAGCACGCAACTCTTTGATGCTTAAATCACTGATTTCATGCATGCGAATTAACAGGGAGGCACCTACCGGAAGGCGGCGATGGCGAATTTTGCTTATGACTGGAGGAGCAACTTCTAATGCCCTAGAAAGCGCAGCATCATTTTTTAAGTGTAATTGTTTAATGAGCATGTCCAGGAGATTATTTGGATCGTAATCAATTTCGTCCGACTCAAGTTCTAAAAGGTTGGTCA
Organism: Solimicrobium sp.; assembly: GCA_021155915.1. Classification (GTDB taxonomy): domain Bacteria; phylum Pseudomonadota; class Gammaproteobacteria; order Burkholderiales; family Burkholderiaceae_D; genus Solimicrobium. The sequence continues at coordinate 39,884 of JAJNBE010000023.1, forward strand.
TAGTTATCCTATCTTTCTTAATCGCTAATTATGTTGATAAAAATTTGAGAATGCAAAAGGCATTGTCACCGTATGCAATTTGGGATCATTCTTTTGAGTAACCAAACCTAAAGTTAATTATAGAAAATCTTTCCTTTAGGAATTATAGCTAAATTGAGCTAATTTCTGCTTATTTATTTGTTATTAGAAACAAACAGTTGTTTTTATGAGCATATTAAGTTGATTTATCAGACTTCTTGAAATGGATTTTTGTCGTTTAACAGGAATCAAAAAGTCAACGTTTTGGGCGATTGTTGAAATTTTAACCGAGGCGGAAATAAAGAAGAAAGCGTCAGGTGGTTAGACGCCTGGTTTAGCGATGGAAAATCGCTTGCTGATGGCCCTGGAATATATCCGCGAGTATCGCACCCACTTTCATGTAGCTCCCTCGTATCCGATTTTCGAAAGCGCCTTTTATCGAAATATTCGCTGGATAGAGGATACCTTGATTAAGCGCCCTAATTTTGCTTTACCCCGGCGCAAGGCATCGTTAAAAAGTGATGTAGCATATGAATTTGTGCTGATGGATGCCTCTGAAACACTGATCGAACGACCTAAATAGCCAAAAGTATTTTTATCCTGAGAAAAAGAAGCATATGTTAAGTAGCATGTGCACCGGGGAATTAAAGTTGTGGCAGATACCGGTTATTAAGGGCTGAACAAGCTTCCTACCAATATCTGGCAACCGACGAAGAAAACTAAAAAGCGTCTTTTATCTGACGAAGTGAGGAAGAATTATCACGCTATAGACCGTGAGCATAGGGTTAATGAACACACGATCGGTAGAATGATGCGCTTTAAAAGCATGGTTGATCATTATAGAAACCCTATAAAACGATTCGGCTTAGGATTTAATTTAATTGCTGGAATTTATAACTGGGAACTACAAAATTGAGATTATGCAAGAAGTTAATTGAACAATCTGGATTGTCAAAATGGGTTGTGGAAGGCGTGGTAGTCATTGGCGGGTAACAAAGTGTGGTTATGGCGCCTTAAAAAGTAGGGCACTCTCACATCCCTTTAACCAAACGTAGCACGCCCAAAAAAAGCATATTTGAAAGGAAATATTCATGGAATCGGTCAAAGGCCTTCGTTTTACTCCGCCTCGACAGGGTGAGTCATGGAACAGCACGTCTTCCCAACGCGGGGACAGGTTAAAACGCCACGTAGAGATAACACAGTCAAAAACCGAGCAGAGCGAGCGAAAAACACCTCATTTACAAGAGGATAGTTGGATTCACCAGAAAGCATTGAGGGCGAATCGTTCTTTTGCGTACAACGAAGCAAATACAGAGCCAACATTTAATCCTGCCCCGTTTTCTGTTTGTTCCCTATCCCACCACGGTAGCGGTCGAGCAAGGATCCCCTTAAATCCGGAGCGTGTAGCTGTCCCATCCAAGCAGCCTTCCAAGGAATGGGAAATTCAGATCAATTCAGTCTTTTCTGCTCGTACGGTAATAGACTTTGTAGAGAAAATACAGGAGGCCAGCAAGTTAGCTCCTGCAGCACAGCATCGCCCTGATGAGTGGTTTCGTGCGCTAACTGCACATTTTCAACGAGTAGTTGAGGAGGAAATTTCGGCGAATACGTTAGTAGAAGAATACTGGGCAGTCGATCTTGCACGAGTGCTGTATAGCTTTAAACAATTTTCAGGACGCACCGATGGTATTAGCGAATTTTTATCCTACATAGCCGAACTGTTGGGTAACGAGCAAAAGCCCATGTTAGATCCGCGTGGAATTGGCAATGCGTTGTATGGGCTGCAAAATCTTGCTTCCAATTCAGGAACTGAGAAGATATTAGTCGCCATAGCTGCTCATATCGACAAGGGGAGTCAACTCAGCCCCCGAAATATTAGCAATGCCCTGTACGGCTTACAAAAGCTTACCCCAAGTGCAGGCACTGAGAAGATACTAATTGCCATAGCTGCTCATATCGACAAGGCGGGTCAATTCAACGTCCAAAATATCAACAATGCCCTGTACGGCTTACAAAAGCTCACTTTCAGTGTAGGAACCGAGGCGGTGCTGAGCTCCGTAGCTATTCATATTCACACAGCGGAAAAACTCGACCCGCAGACCATAAGCAGAGCTCTGCATGGTATACGAAACTTCAAATCCAGTCCTGGAGTGGAGGCAGTGTTAAGGAACATAGCACCTCATATTGCCAAGGCGGAACCGCTTACTGCGAAAGAAATTGGCAACGCTCTGTATGGCTTACGAAATATCACGTTCAGTGAGGGGGCCGAAGCGGTCCTCTTAGCCATAGCCCCTCATATCTCCAATGCGGAGCAATTTAGCCAGCTAAATATTTACAACGTCCTGCAGGGTTCGCAAAAGCTTACCTCAAGTCCAGGAACCGAGGCGGTACAAAGCGCTTTAGCTCCTCATATTGAGCTGGCGCAACAACTCAACAAGCAAACCTGTGACAGCGGTCTAGAAACTTTCTCAAAAAAAACTGAACGTGGAACTATCTTATCAAAACAATCCATACAGTCCATTCAGGACGGGGAAACTCAGATCAGCTCGCTCTTTTCAGCGCAGACAATGAAAGGTTTTGCAGCGGGAATGGAACAGGCAAGTAAACTAATTAAAACACGCCAGCATCGATCTGACGAGTGGTTTAGGAACCTCACTGCGCATTTTCAAACTTTGGTTAAGAAAAGCCAGCAAGACGAATTGGAACAATCCTGGGCAATCGTTTTGGAAAGAGTGTTACACAACTGCAAGCAATTCTCAGGAAATAGCGACGGTGTTAGCGGTTTTCTATCCTACCTTGCAGAACTATTATACGATCAGCGAAAGCCGCTATTAAGCGCGCCAGGTCTCTGCAAAGCACTGAATGGCTTACAAAACCTTACCCCCAGTGCAGGTACCGAGCGGGTGCTTAGTGCCCTCGTCCTCCATATCCGCCGCGCGAAGCAACTCGACTCATCATCCATCGGCCACGCCTTATATGGCTTGAACAATCTTCTATTCAGCGCTGGAACTGAAGAGGTTTTATTTGCCTTAGCTTCTCATATCTCTGGGGCAGAAAACCTCAGCCCTGAAGCCCTTGGCGATGCCTTATATGGCTTAAAAAATTTCGTTTATAGTGCAGGTACCGAGATGGTGCTTAATGCCTTGGCTTCCCATATCCACACGGCGGCGCGACTGAGCGCGCAAAATGTTGGCAATGCTCTTTATGGTCTACAAAACCTCAGCCACAGTCCAGGTACCGAGGAGGTGCTGAATGCCTTAGTTCCCCATATTTACAACGCGGAGCAACTGGGTCCGCAAAACATTGGTAACGCTTTGTACGGCTTACAAAATCACACCGCAACTCCTGGGGCCGACGCGCTGCTGAGCGCCTTGGCTATTCATATTACCAAGGCGGAACGACTCGACCCGCAAGTAGTGGGCAACGCTCTGTATGGATTACAAAATTTGACTCCCTGCGCAGGGGCTGACGCAGTATTAAAAGGTCTAAAAAGACATGTAGAGACTTGGGATGAGTCACCCCAACCGCTCGATGTTTTTAGAGCAGAAACCGTGCGAAGCTTATCCGTGTTGCTCCAACATCACTCCGCTCCTGCCCTTAAGCTGGTCAATAGTTTGTCAAAGAAATTTTGCTATGGAGAAGAGATACAAAGTCTAAACTCGTTGCAAGAGCAGGAGCTATTCTTAATTGCCGTACTGAATCAACCCTCTTATCAAATTTCTCTCCTTGGTCTTTCTTATGGGTTGGTGATATTTTACGTCAATGCTTTGCTCAAGTACGCTTCATCATCTCAGCTGACGATAATTTATGGACAAGGTTCTAATAGTACGCCTTCCGATATTAAAATGAAGAGTGTTATTGAACAAGCTGTAGCTAATAATGCGGACTATCAGAGCGCAGGGTGGCAAACGTATTGGTCAGCCGGATGGGCCAATTTTTCCCGTGGAGCGCGGTATCCCAGTGGTATGCATTCTCCGCCGACTCGACAGTATGTTTCAAAAAACAGACCGGTATTTCGTCGCAAAGAAACCCACCCGCGCGTCGCCTTGAATACCCATACAAAATTCGACCGCCAACCGTCTTCTAGTTATGATCACTTAGGGCGCACCATTCCGTTTATAAGTTACGACAATAGTCTAGGAGCGCCCCCCTTTAAAGTCGAATATGGAGCTAGCTTATCGAAACAGCGCTGTCATGAATGGGAAACCCAGCTTGACGCCGTCTTTTCTTCGCGCACATTGACTGATTTTGTAACCAAAATGCAGAAGGCAAGCGAATCAACTAAAACAGTTGACTCTCGAACAGATACGTGGTTTAAAAGTCTAACTGCACATTTCCAAACCGTGGTCAGGGAAAGCCCGGAGCACCAGTTAACAAGGCATTGGGAGCTTAATCTAGCACGGGCGTTATACAGCTGCAAGCAGTTCGCAGGAAGTAGTGAAGGCATTAGTGGTTTTTTATCCTGCCTAGCAGAACTGTTGAGTAATCAACAAAAATCAATACTAAACGCGCAAACCCTTTGCACTGCTCTGTATGGCCTACAAAATCTAACCTGTAGTACTGGCACCGAGGCGGTGTTATGCGCCATAGCTCCTCATATCCGAAAGACAAACCAGCTTAGCCCGCAAGCTATTTCCGATGCGCTCTATGGATTACAGAATTTTACTAACACCGCGGGAGTGGAAGAGGTGCTACAGGCTCTAGCTCCTCATATTTTCAAAGCAACTCAGCTTAAACCGCAAGAAATCGGCATAGCGCTTTTTGGCCTACAAAATCTTATTGCCAGCACGGGAGTCGAGGCGGTGCTGGTTGCCATCGCTCCTCACATTTACAAGGCGGAGCAGCTCAGCGGGCTTGCTATGGCACAGACCTTGACTGGTATTCAAAATCTGACGAGCAGTCCAGGAAGCGTGGCAGTGCGGAACGCTCTAGAGCCGCATACCGCTAGGCGGATGAGCACGTAGCCCACCAGGCAGCCAGAGTTAGAGTAGCACTGAGGCCTAATTACAGCGTTGGCAGGCCGACTCAAGATAAAACTCTTTTAAAGGAAATATCATGGAATCTATTAAAAGCCGCCGTTATCCCTCTCAACAATATAAGTCATCCAATACTGCACCTTCACAGCGCGAGAAGCCATTTAATCACGACATGGATAAAAATTCTTTTTCCAGAAACGAGCGGGAAGAACAAACAGCAAGGGATCAGCAGCTAGAGGGAAATTGGAGAAAACACAAGGAAGAGCGGATGAATCATTCTTCTGGGCGTGATGTTTTGCCTACACTAAACAAAACCGCACGCCAGCCGACTACGTCTCCTACGGAGCAAAAACGCAATATCTCCACATCGCCATGGGGGAAGGTTCCAAGAACGTTAAATGGTTCTTCAGAGCACGACGCCTCGCTTACCCTGAACAAAACTGAACTCAAGTCGGCTACGGCTCCTACGGAGCAAAAATGTAATGTTCCCATATTGCCATGGGGGAATATACCAAGGACGTTGCCAACTAGTAGCAAATGGGGAACTAATCCCTCAAAGCAGCCGGATTCGGACTGGAAAACGCAAATCGATTCGCTTTTCTTTGCGCAAACACTTAACGATTTTGCGGAGAAAATTCAGCAAGCAAGCACGTTAACCAAAACAGCCCAGCACCTGCCTGATGAGTGGTTCAAAGATCTAACCACGTATTTTCAATCCTTAGTTGAGAATAGCCCGCGGGACCAGTTAGAAAAATATTGGTCAGTCAATATAAGAATGGTACTGGATGGGTTCAGACAATTTGCAAACAAGGGTGAGGGGATCAATGGCTTCTTATCCTGTGCGGCCAGACTGTTGAGTGATGAAGAAAATTCACCGTTAGACCCGCAAGCGATTGCTGACGTGCTTTATAGCCTACACCACCTAGCATCATGCGAAGGAACCGATAAGGTGCAACTTGCTTTGGCTCCTCATGTTGGCAAGGTGCTTGAGCTTGATCCACACGCTTTAAACGAAGCGGTAAATAGCTACCGCGCAGAAAACGAAGTGGCGCGCGAAGCTGTGCTAAAAGTTCTTGCTTTTTATGATCAAAAGAAAGTGAAGCCGGTTTATTCTTATGATCT
>JAJNBE010000024.1 GCA_021155915.1 Solimicrobium sp.
GCTTTTCATTACTCTATTGGGCATTCCCCTCGCATTCGTGCTCTGGACAGGTGCCTGGTTATGGAAAGCCTATCGGTTAATCATAGGCATCATTGCATTGAATGACAATAAGCCTATTGGTAACAACCCCAGCTCAGGCTTAAAAAATGATTGAACTCTACTCATGGCCTACGCCAAATGGTCATAAAATTCATATTATGGTGGAAGAATGTGGCCTGGACTATCAGGTGACGCCGGTTGATATAGGCTCAGGTGAACAATTTAAACCGTCGTTTTTACATATTTCACCTAACAATAAAATCCCGGCGATGGTAGATTCAGCTGGTCCGGATGGAAAGCCAATTTCTTTGTTTGAATCCGGGGCCATTTTGCTTTACCTAGCTGAAAAAACTGGACGATTTTTAGGTAATACGAAACACGAAAAATTCAATACGGTCCAATGGTTAATGTTTCAGATGGCAGGAGTTGGCCCTATGTTGGGACAATTAAATCATTTTCGCAACTATGCGCCTGAACCAATTCCCTATGCTATCGAGCGCTATACTAATGAAGCACGTCGCTTGTATAGCGTTATGGATACACAATTAGCGCAGACTCCCTACTTAGCCGGTAATGCATATACCATCGCCGATATGGCAGTTTATCCATGGGCACGTTCATCTAAAAAACAAAATTTGGATTGGTCCGGTTTTCCGCATGTTCAGCGCTGGTTTGAGATGATTGATCAGCGTCCCGCCGTGCAGCGCGGGGTAAAAGTATTAGCCGATTTACACAAACCCTTAACCAGTAAAGAGGCGAAAGAGGCGTTGTTTGGGGCTGCGCAATATCGAAAAGAACCGGAAAAAAACGCTTGAAAGCGTATTACCAGAAGCGGATTTTCATTACCGCTTCCATTAACCTTCATGTCCTATTGCAAAATAAAAAGTATTTAAAGCAATAAATGCGGAGACTGATCGATCGTAACGCTTTTTATCTCCACCTTTTGTGCCTTCTTTATTCATTAAGTCGTTACAAACAGTAATTAATCTGTACAACTTAATCTCAGTATCATCCTTTTGTTTTTGATCATTCATCGGAAAAATTCTTTTCAAAACCTCTATTTGCTTAGTGTTATTTTTCAGATAATTAATAGCCAAAGTGTTCCGCTCTTCCGCACCGCTTAAAATTTTATTTATACCTTCTCTCGCCTCAAAGTCAGCATTCATAACATATATCGTGACAAGGTCTTCTTTAACTAAAGGAATTCGGTTTTTGCAAATGTCATCAAATAAATCGTGCGCTTCACCTGCTGCGTTTGCATAATAGGCTTTCACCGTAGGCGTGAATGGAATGGAAGAAATGGAAGTCCGTTGCGAACTACAAGAAAACTCGTTCATTGTCACACTTCGAGGAGGCTTATTATCTTGACTGGAAATAGAAAAAAACTTTTTTTCGTTAATCTCCTGGGCTTTTACTGTTCGTGTAAATGGTATTTGTATTAAATTTCTAATTGGATTCATTCGATTGAGAAGTCCTGGAATGTTAGAAAATTGTTTTATGATCCAAAAGACTATGCACAAAATTATTTCGTAAACAAGTAGTTAAATACTATCTTAAATACAGCGGAGCTAGGAAACGACATCCTATATAACGGACGGTCTAAGGGTCGAATAGACCACGATCTAACCAATGAGAATCTTCTCCCAAAGGCTAGTAGTTCAGCTATCTCCAAAAAAAGTAGAACAAGTTGAGAAATCTACTTTAAGCATCTCTGCACACAGGTTTACGCAAATTCAGAAACGTTAGGCTATTGAATTTTAGCCACCTTACCGACACCACCCATCAATTTCCTGCCACCATCATATTTTCAATCAATATCGAACCAGTTTGTTTAGTTCCGCGGATAATGGTATCGGCGCCGATGGCCACGATTTGCTTAAACATATCAGCCAAATTGCTTGCAATAGTGATCTCTTCAACCGGATACTGAATCACCCCATTTTCCACCCAAAAGCCGGACGCACCGCGTGAATAATCGCCCGTCATGTAATTTACGCCTTGTCCCATTAATTCGGTAACCAATAAACCGGTGCCCATTTTCTTTAACATGGCGTTAAGATTATCGCGTGGTTTAGTCAGGTTGGAACTAAACGAAAGATTATGCGAGCCACCCGCATTGCCGGTTGTTTGCATCCCCAGTTTGCGAGCTGAATAGGTAGATAAAAAATATCCTTTTATCATGCCATTCTTGACAACGTCACGCTTTCTCGTTTTTACCCCTTCACCATCAAAAGGAGAGGACCCTGCCGCACCAATGATGTGGGGATCTTCGGTTAATTGAACGTGAGAGGGGAAAATAGTTTTACCGAGTGAATCTACTAAAAAAGTCGATTTACGATACAAAGCGCCGCCGGATATTGCTTGTACTAATGCGCCAACTAATCCTACAGCCAACGGCGCTTCAAACATAACTGGACATTGTCGCGTCGTCAATTTACGAGCATGCAGTCTGGATAAAGCACGTTGGGCGGCATACTGCCCAATAGCCTCCGGTTGAGCTAATTTTTTTGGATTGCGTGACGATGAATACCAGTGATCGCGTTGCATGTGTGCGCCCCGTCCGGCAATAGGCGCCACCGAAATGGAATGGCGAGAGGAAGCATATCCACCTATAAAGCCGAGAGAGTTAGCAGCGATAAAATGCGATTGATGTGCATTTATGCTAGCGCCTTCACTATTAGTAATACGCGAATCCACTTCAAATGCAGCAGCTTCGCAACACTTGGCCAGATAAATAGCTTCTTCCGTATTTATCTTCCAGGGATAAAACAATTTTAATTCTTGCGGCTGTTTTTCCAGCATGTCGGCGTTCGGCAATCCGGCAGCATCATCCGATGCCGTAAAGCGGGCGATATTGTATGCTGCATCCACCGTGGCAAGTAACGCATCTGCAGAAAAATCAGAGGTACTGGCATTGCCGCTTTGCTGGCCGATATACACCGTAACCGCGATACCTTTATCTTTGTTTTGCTCTATCGTTTCAATTTTTCCTCGCCGTACGCCTACTGATAACCCCCAACCTTCGCTAATTTCCACGGCCGTATCCGATGCACCTTTATTGCGTGCGAAACGTAAAACATCTTCGGCTACTTGCTTTAACTGGTCTTGGTTGTAGGTAAATGCGCTCATGATCTGTGTGAATGTAAGGTTAAAAGAGGTATGATAGCGCAACAGGTGTCAGATAACAGGAATCAGTAATCAGGAAATTCATAAATAGGCTTTTTTGATCACTGCTTTTGATGTCTGCTGCTAATTCCTAATCCTAAATATCTAATTCTACATGCCCAATCCAAACCGCGGCTCCTGTGGATTTCAATCCACCGAATTCGAGCAAGAATATGATCGCCCCTCTAAATCGCAGTTAAAGCGCGACATGACGGCGTTACAAAAATTAGGGCAAGAGTTAATTGACCAGCCCCGCGATCGTGTGAAGCGCGTTCCTATGCCAGAGGATGTACGTGATGCTATTTTGGAATGTCAACTGATTAAAGATCACGAAGGACGCCGTCGACAACTGCAATTTGTTGGCAAAAAGATGCGTACCTTGGATGAGGAGGAAGTGGCGATAATCCAGCGCACCATTGAAAGTTGGAGAGGCGCTTCCAAGGCCGAAACCGCCGTTATGCATTCCTTCGAAAAAAAGCGCGATAAATTACTGGTAGATGACAAGGCCCTGACCGAATTGCTAGCGCAACATCCGCATATGGATGCACAACATCTGCGCACATTAATTCGTAATGCACGTAAAGAGCAAGCTGAACATAAGCCACCCAAAGCATATCGTGAAATTTTTCAGATCTTAAAGCAATTGCATGCGGATAATAAAAAACTGGCTCCTGAAGAAAACAACATTGAATACGACGAGTCAGATGAGTATTGATCAAGCCAAGATGTTACGTATTGGTCTGGTTTCTATCTCAGACCGCGCATCTTCAGGCGCCTATCAAGATCTTGGACTACCCGGTTTGCAAGAATGGTTAGCAAGTTGTCTGGTAAGTCCTTATCAACTCATCCTTAAATTAATCTCGGATGAACAGGCGTTGATTGAACAAACATTGATAGAATTAGTCGACAGTCAGCATTGTCATTTAGTGTTGACCACTGGTGGCACAGGACCAGCGCGGCGCGATGTAACTCCTGAAGCAACATTAGCCATCGCTAGCAAACCTATGCCGGGTTTTGGCGAACAAATGCGCCAACTCAGTTTACGCTTCGTACCTACCGCCATTCTTTCCCGGCAAATCGCCGTGATTAGGGAGACGAGGGATCATGCGGCGCTTATTGTAAATTTGCCCGGTCAACCAAAATCGATCAAGGAAACCTTAGAGGGTTTACGGGACGAAGCCGGCAATAGTTTGGTTCCCGGAATTTTTTCCGCTATTCCCTATTGTATCGATCTAATTGGTGGACCCTACATAGAAACAAATTCTCCAGTATGTAACGCATTTCGTCCTAAATCTGCCCTTAGAGCAACTAACTGATAAACACAATGACACTTACTACCATTAAACTTGAAACAGCACCCAATCCTACCGTTTCAGTAATCTGGATGCACGGATTAGGCGCTGACGGTCGGGACTTCGTTCCTCTTGTTAAAGAATTAGATCTCCAGGGCTGCCCACCAATACGGTTCATCTTTCCCAATGCGCCCCGTATTCCCGTCACGATCAATGGCGGATTTGTCATGCCCGCCTGGTATGATATTAAAAACGCCGATATTGCTACGCGTGAAGATGAGGCCGGCATACGCGCATCGCAAGCAGCAATTGAACAATTGATGCATACAGAACAAGCACTGGGTGCGGAAAAAATTGTGTTAGCGGGATTTTCTCAAGGCTGTGCAATGACTTTGCAGGTTGGGTTACGGCAAACTCAGAAATTAGCCGGTTTGCTCTGTTTATCGGGCTATCTTCCCCTTCATCAAACATTGCGCGCAGAACATCAAAGCGCCAGTCTGGGCACGCCGATTTTTATGGCACACGGTAATGGGGATAAAATAGTGCCACTTCAACGTGCTCAGCAATCGCGCGATTTATTGACAACGCTGGGTTATAACGTTGAATGGCATGAATATGACATGGAACACACGCTGTGCTTTGAAGAAATAAGGGATATAAGTACGTGGTTTAAACGTATTTTGAAGTGACGGGAGGGTAGTCTGCGCAGCTGGAGGCCAATGTCTGAGGTTGGGCTAACACTTCGGCAGGCCAAAATTCTGTGCACACCCTATTTTTCTACCTTTTTGCACAAACTTCCCCACCGGGATTCACCATAGCAAATTTTGAAATAAGTATTTTCACGCGCTCCCTGCTTCGGAAGTTTTGCGCAAGCGCAGCTGAACTCACCAATATCGCATCTACTCGGCCATAACCATATAACCTGTGCTCGCCATCAGCGGCCAATGATTTGATCTCATATCATTAAGGCCACCGCTTTTACTGAATTGCTCTCAGATCAAGACCAATGTTATTGATTAGTTCTCGAGGGAAGTTGAAACCATGCTGCTCCATTGTTTGTGGTAACAACTTATATCTTTCGAATAGTTCTTGTTCTTTTATCATGCCTGAAATAATTGGATCTTTAGCCTTGGCCCCTAGTAAGTTAGCTCCAGTCAAGTTAATCGGATCCAAACGCACAGCTCCAAAATCAGCGCCTCTACAGTCAGCCCCAGCCAAGTTAATGCGTGCACCGTAGGCTCTTTCGTTTCCAAACTTGGTCCCTCTACAGTCCGCATTCGAAAAGTCAGCACAATTTAGCGATAACTTAGAAAGGTCAAGGTCAAGGTTACTCAGATCCAATTTTCCTGAACTATTCTCGTTTGTAATTGCTTCTATCAAAATCTTCAATTTGGCATAGGTTTTTTCACGAGACTCCCAAAAGCCATGTCTAAAAATAGCTGATAATCTATCAGCTAACGTCCGATCCAGAAAATATTCCTCGTAACTCATGGGATCACCCTCGTGGTAATAGACTATAGGTTGGACTGTAAGTCCATGCCGATAAATAGAACGCACAAGTGCGAGTGGCCAGTTGGAATTAGATCCAACCAGCAATTCTTCAAAATGGACCTTTCCAATAAGAAACTTCAAAAGCAATTCCTTGGGAACAGCTATTTTACGCATTATAGTTAACACATTCTGAAAGTGTCGGCCATTTTTTAAGTCATCTAATAGTGGACGATTTTCCTCGATTCTTCTTCCTAAATTAATAGTGTCAGAATTTAAGGTACTAACGGTTATGCCATTCCCTACTGGGTCATTTTTTTGATTATCTAGATTTGAAGAAAGATGAGGGTTAGTTACTGGTCTATTGATTGGCTGCATATATAACCTTACTAATTATGCTGGGTAAGACTTCAAGGGAACCGACCTTTGGTCGGAGTATCCCATTATGAGCCAGGTAGCTTCTTGCTACTATTGTGGATATCCCCTATGTAAAAGCCTTATTCCCATCTCAAGCCTTGTTTTGCCTCCCATCGTAGTCTTAGCAGAAAATGACCAGTGTTTCTCAATAACATTCGCTTATTTTTTGTATATCGGCACTATCAGGAACACCTTAATCACTTTCAGAGGCAATAGATTCGGATTACCGATATAAATTAATCTCATCTCGCGTCTGCTGCGCCACTCGTTTCGCCGCTTCCGTAAAGTCTTCTGCTATCGAGGCTTTGGCAAACAATATCGCACGCGATGAATTGATCATAATGCCGCCAACTGAGGTTTTTCCTGCTGCAACGGTCGCAGCAACATCGCCCCCTTGCGCGCCTATTCCAGGGACTAACAACGGCATATCGCCAACAATATGGCGAACTTGTTTAATTTCTTCCGGGAAGGTAGCGCCCACCACAAGGCTACACTGCCCATTACTGTTCCATTTGTTTGCAACTAAATCAGCGACATGTTGATACAACGGGCGACCGTTAACTTGTAAAAACTGTAGATCAGAACCCCCCGCGTTTGAGGTACGGCATAAAACGATGCAGCCTTTGTCTTTCCATTCTAGATACGGCTCGACAGAATCAAAACCCATGTAAGGATTTACCGTAACCGCATCAGCGCCGTAACGTTCAAAGGCTTCCAAGGCATATTGTTGTGCAGTGGCGCCAATATCACCGCGTTTGGCATCCAGGATAATAGGTAAATGAGGATAATTTTTACGTAAATAAGCGCAAATCTCCTCGAGTTGCGGCTCGGCGCGCGCGGCAGAAAAATAAGCGATTTGCGGTTTAAATGCACAAGCTAACTCAGCCGTAGCATCGATAATGGCGCAGCAGAATTCGGTAATGCCGGAAGATTTTTTTTGAAACTGCGCAGGAAGTTTTTTTAGGTCAGGGTCTAAGCCGACACATAATAAGGAATTATTTTTGTTCCAGGCTTGGGTGAGTTTTGAGATGTAGGAATTCGTCATAACGGTATTTTTTCTGGTTTTATCAAGATTTAAATTTGAGGGAAAATTGGAAGAGACCACAACCATTGGCGCATAACCGTAATTTCTCAATAAGTCTTAGTAATTGCAACGTCGATCTCTATTAGGTGATGAATTTTTTTTCTCAATCCACAAATTAAACGATACCGCCCGAGCGCTAAGTCTGACCGGCAAACAACTTATCATAAGCTGCCAGCAACGTCTGATGCATCGCACTTCCCTGGTAATCATCGCCTAAAGACATCAGCCCAAAAAATCGTTCGGTACGATTTAATAGAGCATTAGCCTGGCGAACACTTTCCTCACCGTACAGAAGTTTAAGCGAACGCAAATAATGCTTGCAACTATTGTTACCTTCCCCCAGTTTTAATATGTTCTCAACACAACGATAAACATTGCGCCGGTCTGCACTTAAATCATTGAAATGATGGATCCAGTCGCAACCTTCTAGAATTTGCTCTTCATCGCTAACCGCTAACGCTAATAACGTTTTCAGCTCACCAATACGCAATTGCTTCCACGCGGTTCCAACAGGAATTGCCAAACCAAGAATTTCCCAAAGTGGACGTTCTTCACTGACATTCATTGTATGTAGTTCGTCTAACAATGTTTGGCATTCCTGTTCATTTAATTCATTTAAACGAACCAAAAAAGGACGAATTTGATTACCAATACTATTGTTTTCCCATTCCAAATCCTCTACCGGATAAATTTCAGACATGCCCGGGACCAAAATCCGGCAGCTATATGCGCCCTGCTCTTCGAAGTCAGCAATATAAATTTCATGGCCTTCCGCATGAATTGCATTGCACAACCAAGCGTAATCTTCTGCTGTGGTGTTACTGAAATTCCAATCGGAGAAAGTAAAGTCAGGGGTGTCTCGTAAAAAATCCCAGCTCATAACGCCACTCGAATCGACGAAATGTATTTCCAGATTCGCAACCGCGTTAATTTCATCCATATCAAAACCGGGAGCTGGAAAGCCTTCCAACGTGTTTAATGCCCTACCTTGTAAAAGTTCGGTCAAGGCACGTTCTAGTGCGATTTCAAAACGCGGATGCGCACCAAAACTGGCAAATACACCCTGATCCTTTGGATGCAACAAAGTTACATTCATCACCGGATATTTTCCGCCCAGCGAGGCGTCACGCACGAGAATACCAAAACCTGCGTCACGCAGTCCTTTAATGCCGGCCTCAATTTTTGGAAAGCGGGCAATAACCTCATCCGGCACTTCTGGCAAACATAAACCCTCACTGATAATGCGATATTTAATATGTCGCTCAAAGATTTCCGACAACGCCTGACTGCGCGCTTCCATCAACGTGTTACCGGCGGCCATTCCGTTACTAACGTATAAGTTACCAATAATATTTACCGGGAACCAGGTAACTTCACCATCACTTAGACGGTAATACGGCAAAGCACAAATGCCGCGCTCCACATGCCCAGAATTCAAATCAACTAGGACTTCTGAGGCGATGCTATTCTCTGGATTATAAAAAGCGTGCAATGTGGGGTTAAGTAACTCAGCAGGCCAGCTCGTATTTAATGCGGGTGCAAACCAGCGCTCTTGCGGATAATGCACAAACGCATTATTGGCGCGTGTTTTACCTAAATAGAAGTGCGTCCAAAAATAATGCGTGCCAAGCCGCTCCATAAATTCACCATAGGCTGAGGCCCTCGCCGCCAATTCGGAAGCGCCTTTTCCGTTAGCAAACAACATCGGGCACTCATGATCTTTGACGTGAATCGACCAGATTCCTTCAATTTCATTAAGTAGAGAAGATTCATTTAGCACGAATCCGCGACTAGCCAATCTGTCGCGCATAGTGGAAATTGTTGATTCTAAAGAGGCGTCTTTACCGGGGATAAAACTTTCTGTTTGCATAGTGACCTAATGAGATGATGAAAAGATTCAGAGCGATTGCATGAAGTACCGCATTTTTAAAGGGCCAGGTTAATGCGTGGGTTGGGTGACTTGGTAATTCTCTCGGCACTATATGCAACCCAAGCATTCCGCTTGCTACTTTCGTTAAAGCTACTGCTGTTCGGAATAATTTTCGTGACAATTACATCAATCAAGATTGCCCATAATTCTCTGCTTCGTCTTAGTGACCCCCTTCTTGGCGACCCCATCTTGGCAACCCCGTCTAGCCGACCGCGTCTAGCCGACCCCGTCTAGCCGACCCCGTCTAGCCGACCCCGTCTAGGCGACCCCGTCTTGGCGACCCCGTCTAGGCGACCGCGTCGCCCCGTCATCCTCGCCAAGGCGAGGATCCAGGGAGAACGCGTTACCTCGCTTTAGTTAGGCAGCCTTCATGAAGGCTGCTCCGCTTACGCGAAGTTATACCCCCCTTCTGGATCCCCGCCTGCGCGAGGATGACGGGGTCCCCTGGACGGGGTCGCCTGGACGGGGTCGGCTAGACGCGGTCGCCTAGACGGGGTCGCCTAGACGGGGTCGCCTAGACGGGGTCGCCTGGACGGGGTCGCCTAGACGCGGGCTGCCGCGTCGTCGCGGGGCAGCAGGGGTTTCAGAAGGCGTGCATTCTGCCTTCGGAACAGACTTTCTTTGCAAGGAAAGTTTTCTAAGCACCAGTAGAATCAATGCGGCCAGGAAGCCGAAAAACGCACACTTTTGCCTATTGCGAGCCCTTAGCGAGCCTAAGGCGAGTCTAAGACGAGTCTAAGACGAGTCTGTCCAACAGAGAAATCTAGGATAATCATTACAAGAATGTTTCAGCTCGCGAATTATATTTTATCTCTAAAAATATTGTAATCGATTAGATCAGCTTTGCATGTTGTGCAGAAAAGCCTTGAATTCCTCTCCCACTTCACGGTGCAATAAACCAAGCGTCACAGAAGCCTTTAAATAGCCTAGCTTACTTCCGCAGTCATAACGCATAGCCGAAAATCGATACGTTAAATACGGATGATCTTTTAACATGGCAGCAATTGCGTCGGTTAACTGGATCTCTCCACCAGAACCTTTCTCAGTTCTTTCAAGATAAGAAAAAATGGCGCTATTCAGGATGTAACGACCGGCCACAGCCAATGTGGACGGCGCGGCATTCGAAGCAGGTTTTTCAACAATGCCTGTCATGCGTTCAATATGATCTTTATATGAAACACCCCTGACAATACCGTACTGATTAGTTTGTACAAGCGGCACATTTTGCACGGCGACTATACTCGCTTGCTCTTGTGCATACAAAGCCACCATTTGTTCGGTAGTATTCGGGTGCCCTAATTCAGCCAACATCAAGTCGTCCGCCAGCAGCACTGCGAACGGATTATCCCCAACAACCGGTTTCGCACATAATACAGCATGCCCCAAACCTAATGCAGCGGGCTGACGGATATAAATACATGTCACCGATTTTGGAATGACGTTTTGTACTATATCCAGCAATGCCGTTTTATTGGCTGCCTCTAGTTCGGATTCTAGTTCATAAGCTGTATCGAAATGGTCTTCAATCGCACGTTTATTACGACCAGTAACAAAAATTAATTCCGTAATCCCCGCCGCAATGGCTTCCTCTACTGCGTATTGGATTAACGGTTTATCGACGAGTGTCAGCATTTCTTTGGGCTGTGCTTTGGTAGCGGGTAGGAAACGACTGCCTAGTCCAGCCACAGGAAATACGGCTTTAGTAATTTTTTTCATTGTTGATTTTTTCTTTGTCCAATACCCATTATTCGATAATGATTATTTTTAACAGTTGAAATAGGGTCAGGAAATAAGATTGGTTTACGAAAGTAATTAGTTCGTAAAATGATCAAGCATCTGCATTAACTCCGCTTCAGAAATAATTCGCACCCCTAATTCCTGCGCTTTAACCAATTTGCTTCCCGCTTCCTCACCCGCCAACACCATACTCGTCTTTTTTGATACAGAACTCTGCACTTTTCCTCCGGCGGCTTCAATTAAAGCCGTCGCTGTTTCGCGGCTTAGGGTTGGAAGTGTGCCAGTTAATACAAACGTTTTTCCAGAAAAAATCTGTTTGCTTGCCATCATTTCAGATTTTGGCCAATGTACTCCGGCAGCTATTAATTGCTTAACCACTTCTCTATTTAACGGATCGGAAAAAAAAGTGATAATCGATTTCGCTACCACAGGTCCGACTTCATTTACTTCTAACAGTTGCTCTTCGGTCGCTTCCATCATCGGATAAATATCGCCAAAATAACGCGCCAAATCTTTGGCAGTGGTCTCGCCGACATGGCGTATCCCCAGCGCATAAATAAAGCGTGCCAACGTCGTTTTTTTAGAGGCTTCGATCGCGGCAATAACGTTCTTAGCCGATTTATCAGCCATACGATCCAGTGTCGCTAAACTTGTAAAACCTAACTTATATAAGTCAGCGGCTGTGGTGATAATATTTTGATCGATTAACCGATCGAGCAACTGCTCTCCTAGTCCATCAATAAACATCGCCTTACGCGACGCAAAATGCCATAAGCCACCTTTACGTTGCGCCGAACATTTAATCCAACTTGCACTACAACGCGCAATGGCTTCATCACCTGACTTAACAATTTCTGAGCCACAGTCCGGGCAGCGTGTTGGCATCACAAAACGACGCGCGGTCACCGGACGTTGGTCTGGAATGGTCGCAACAACTTCCGGTATGACGTCGCCGGCACGTCTTACAATAACTGCATCTCCAATCCAGATATCTTTACGGCGAATTTCATCCTCGTTATGCAGCGTCGCGTTGGTTACGATTACGCCCCCAACTTTTACTGGAGCCAGACGGGCAATAGGCGTTATGGCCCCTGTTCGTCCAACATTTACTTCAATATTAAGTACGGTGGTCAATTGTTCTTGCGCTGGAAATTTATGGGCCAATGCAAAACGCGGTGCGCGTGAAACAAATCCTAATTGCTGCTGGAGCGCAAAGGAATTAACTTTGTAGACTACACCGTCAATTTCATAAGCGAGTTGATCGCGCGTTTGTTCGGTCTGGCGATAAAAAGCGAGTAACTCGTCAATGCTTGAGACCAATGCACGCTCTTTACAAACTGAAATTCCTAGCTGGCTGTACCAGTGGAATAAGTCAGTCAGGGTTGCCGGTCGTTGATACTTATCATCTATCTTTAGTTCGCCTAATCCATAAGCGAAAAATCGTAAATTTCGTCGTGAAGTGATCTTTGCATCTAACTGACGTAAACTTCCGGCTGCGGCGTTCCTTGGGTTGGCAAATTCTTTTAAACCCGCTTCTCGCTGGCGTGCGTTTAATTTATTAAAATCTTCTTTAAACATAACTACCTCTCCGCGCACTTCGAGTAGCTCGGGAGGATTTTCTCCGCGCAATCGCAACGGAATCGTTCGAATAGTACGAATATTTTCGGTCACATCTTCGCCAACATTGCCATCACCACGGGTTGCAGCTTGGACTAACAAACCGAATTTATAGATCAAACTGATCGCTAAGCCGTCAAATTTTAGATCCACTGCGTAATCTATTTTTGGGAGCTGACCTGGCAAGCCTTCTTCAAGACGGCGTACGAATGCATGAACGTCTGCGTCGTCAAAAGCGTTATTGAGCGACAGCATTGGAACGGTATGCCTAACTTGGCTAAAGACGGCAAGCGGCGCGCCACCCACCCGCAATGTGGGCGAATCTGGTGTGACCAAATCAGGAAATTGTACCTCTAATTCTTGTAGCAGCTTAAAAATTCTATCGTATTCAGCATCTGGCACACTCGGTGCGTCTAAAACGTAATACTCATAATTATATTTATTCAGAGTCTGCCGATATTGTTCAGCTAATATTTTCGGACTGGTCTCACTGTTCTTTTCCAGGCTTTCAGAGCCAAATGAATTTGTTTGCATAAGGTGGTCTGGGATAAATATGTGAATGTATGAGAGGTCTGGGCGCTCATCTTTAAACCCCTAACTCTTTGCTTCCATTTTCGCTTGCAAAAATGGCGCTAAGGCGAGGAGATTGGACTAGTGCGAAGGATTTCACATTTCTTATTTTATTCGTATTAAGTATTCAGGTCACTCTACGAATAGGTAATCTTTCTCACCTCTCGTGCAACCTCTTCCCATAAGTGAAACAGAAAGGCCAACAGAATCTGACAGAGCACCTAACTAAATATCCGCAGCGCGCGCGTTGACCCAGCTGGAATTTCCGCTGCCTGCATGGAATTGTAGAATGTGTCCACTTGTTCTTGAATTTCATTGAGAGTCGCCTCGCTTAATACGGCATTTCCATCATCGACTAGGGTGCCATCTAAACGGTCTGCCAATAACTTAGCACAGGAAACCATCGCATTAAATCCGCCACGTGAAGGTGCAACGCAAGGCACATCTAGCAATAAGGTAAGTCGTTTAGTATCCTGTTCTGACACACCACAGTTGGTAGACAGGGTAAATAATGCACCGCCTTCTCCATCTGACATAACCAGATGACCATCTGGTCTCGTATCAAATCCGTACTTTTCTAATGCGGCCAATAAAGTGCTAATCCCCCAGGGTGCGCCGTTGCTGTGAACGTTGACACTTAATCGCGCATCGTGTTCGGTCACAAATACATGCAAATCGCGTCCAGCATCGATCACATGCTTCATGTCGGGTATATCGGGATGCGCATTGAGATTATCGGCAATTTGGCGCAGTTTCATAACTAGCTCAGAGTATTCCAACTCGTTTAATGCATTACTTCGCGTTACCAACTGCACCCCTGCCAACAGCTTCGTGTAACTGTTTGCATGAGAAATTATTTCACACTTATTTCTTGCACTTTCTTCCACATTAATGCCAACAAAATGCACAGACTTATTACCAACACGGCGAAATGATTGAATTTCGCTCATTATTTTGTCACCACGCACAGGTGACTCAAAATCCATTGTGATAACACCATCGATAAAATCGTCAACAGGCAACACGATCTGTTCTGCTACCGAATCAGTTGATGAGTGATTACGACGCGCAATTTGAGAACCCAATTGAGAATCCTGTTGAGATTCCTGCTCGTGCTGGTCTGACTGTGGATTCAGCGAAGGTTCTTGGCGCTGTGCTATATTTTGTTTTGTATCATTTGATTTCATTGAAGTAGACGACGCTAAGGTTCGCTCTTTCGGCTGCAGTAAAACATCGTCGTGGTGTTGGCCAAAAGCTCTTTCGACATTTTTTTTGGCCTTATATTCCTGCCAAAAATTATAGCCAATAATCCCAACAATAACTGCGCAACCTGCACCCCATAAGCTCAAATTCAGATCTGTCATGCTGTTTGTACCTCAGTAGGAATTGCAGAAATAAATACATTATCAGAATCAGAATCAGTGGTAAATCTTACTGCAGACTCCATATCCACCGCGACTATTCTTGAAACACCTTGCTCTTGCATAGTCACACCGATTAATTGTTGCGCCATTTCCATCGCTATTTTATTGTGCGAAATAAATAAAAATTGTGTTTTGGCTGACATTTTCTTCACCATATTACAAAAGCGCTCGGTGTTCGAATCGTCCAGAGGTGCATCCACTTCGTCAAGTAAACAGAATGGTGCAGGATTTAATTGGAATATTGAAAATACTAACGCGGTTGCAGTTAATGCTTTTTCACCACCCGACAATAAATGAATAGTCGCGTTTTTCTTGCCTGGCGGTTGCGCCATTACCTGTACGCCAGCATCCAAAATTTCATCGCCAGTCATAACCAATTTGGCATTGCCTCCACCAAATAACACCGGAAATATTTCAGAGAAATGAAGATTTACCTTATCAAACGTATCTTGCAATAAATCTCGAGTTTCCATATCGATTTTATGAATCGCGTCTTGCAACGTCTGGATTGCTTCGATCAGATCGGCGTGCTGCGCATCTAAAAATTGCTTGCGTTCTCCCGCCTGTGTCAGCTCATCTAATGCGGCTAAATTGACTGCACCCAGAGCAATAACGGCATTGCCGAGGCGAGTGACTTCACCTTGTAAATAAGACGGCTTTACATCGTCGGATAGTTTTTGCGCTAATGTTGCCAGTTGGTCGTCGCTCAGCCCTACATCCTTTAAGGCTTGCGCATATTGCTCTTGATTAAGACGCGCTGCCTGTTCTTTTAACTGCAACTCAACCAGTCGATCACGCTGAGGTTGTAAGCTACGTTCAACCTGATTTTTAGCGTCTTCTTTACTGCGTAATTGCTGCGTCAGTTGATCCAATTCATGCCGTGCATCGGATAAAATTCGTTCTTGTTCACTGCGCTTTTCCAGCAACTCTTGCAAACCAGCTTGTGCGGTTTGATCGTCCATATTTTCAAGTTCAAGCATACCCTGCTGCATGGATTCAAATACACTATCTGCTTGCGTACTTGCTGTAGCGATAGTGCGTTTTAGTTCTTCCACTTTTTGACGATGAGCACGCTCTGCAAATGACGCTTGTTGGGCTGCCAATTCTAAATCCCGGGAGGTAAGACGTGCCCGAGTTAACTGTTGTTCCTCCGCCAAATGACGAGTTTGCTCTGCTTCATACGTCTCTTGCTGTTGCCCCAACTCCTCATCCAACTCTTCTAATTTTTGCTCTGATTCCAATTTAAGTTGTTGCTGTTCTCGTTCCTGTATCGCAATCTCAGCCAAATCCGATTCAATTTGGCTACTACGCTGATCAAACCGCGCTTGCACTTCGGATAACTTCATTACGTCAATTTGCAAGCAATGTACTTGCTGCGTCAAACTTTGTACGCGTTGGCGTAATTCTTGTAGGCGTTGTGTCCCTTGACTATAAGTAGCTTCTGCGCGAACAGCCGCGGTACGTGCCTGTTCAGCCATTAATTGCTGAGCGCGGGTTTGTTTCTGCAAATGTTCAATTTCCTGCGCACGTGCTAGCATGCCATCTTGCTCTGCATCCGCGGCATAGAATCGGACGCTGTCCGAGGAAATTAAATGACCTTGTTTCGTTACGAAACAACCCCCGATAGGTAGTTGACCCCTGGCAGATAGAGCAGCTGCTGCGTCTTCTGTAATATAGACGTGTTGCAGCCACCCTTGTAGACAAACGCGTAAATTGGGGTCATTTAATTGCAGAAGAGACAACAAACCAACCAAGTTTGAGTTTGTGGTAGTGTTCAATCCAGAAATGCTGTTTCCCACCGTTGCCTGCGCAGAATAAAAAGCCAGTTTGGCTGGGGGCACGTCGCTAAAAAACGCTTTGGCCCAATCTAAATTAGACACTTCTAACGCTTGAGTACGTTCCCGCAACACTGCTTCTAAAGCCGTCTCCCATCCGTCTTTAACATGTAGCTTTTGCCATAATCGCGGCAAGTTAGTGAGTTCATGTTTGGCCAGCCAGGGATGCACTTTTCCTTCATTTTGCACCCTTGCCTGAAGTTGAGTCAGTGCAGCTAAACGTGCATCCAATTGCGCATTGGCAGCTGATTCACTCTGCACTTGCATTTGCGCCGCACGGCGCGCCGCATCCAATTCAGGATGACGTTGCTGCACGTCATCCAATTGCATCTGTGCCTGCTCTAAATCAGTCCGCCTTTCTTCTAACTGTGCAGACAAATTACCTAGTTGCGTTTGATCAGGAAGTTGTAGACCGTTTTTTTCTTGCTGTAACCGCTCACGGCGTAGCACCAGTCCATTTATTACAGTACTTGCGTTACGTTGCTGTGCAGATTCCAATTCAATTTTTTGCTGCATCTGCATAATTCGGGCCCGGCCTTCTGCCGTTTTCTGTTGCCCTGCGCGCCAAATTTCTTCTATATGGGGTAACTGCTGATCGTGCTGCTCAGCGGTTTGTTTTGCTTCTTCACTACAGGCTGCCAACTCTTCGATTTCAATTTCAGCTTCAGCTAGCTCATTTTGTTGTTCATGTGCCTGACGTTGCCATTGATCACGTTGCGCTTTCAATGTATTTAACTGGGTTTGTAAGCGAGCACGTGAATCAATAACAAAGCGTATTTGCGCCTCTAAACTTCCGATTTCAGCATTAGTTTGATATAAATTTCCTTGTGCTTGATGAAGCTTATCACCTACGCTATAGTGAGTTTGCCGCATTTGCTCCAACTCTAATTCGATGTGCCGTAATTGGGCGGTGCTTTGTTCTAATTCAAGCTGAAATTGCTCAATTTCACGTACAAATTTGTCTTGTTCAGCTGAAGCTTCTTTTTTACGCAACAACCACAATAATTTTTGCTTTTCTTCTTGCTCAGCTTGTAAGGTGCGGAATTTGTTCGCAACAATGGCCTGCGCCTCCAACTTTTCCAAATTCCCATTCAGTTCGCGCAAAATGTCGTCGACTCGAACTAAATTTTCATTGGTGCTTTGAATACGATTTTCGGTCTCACGGCGCCGTTCTTTATAACGTGACACTCCCGCCGCCTCTTCTAAGAATATTCGCAATTCTTCCGGACGGGCTTCGATAATTCGGGAAATCATGCCTTGCCCGATAATTGCATAAGCACGAGGGCCTAAACCGGTACCTAAGAAAATATCTTGGATATCTCGGCGCCGAACAGATTGATTATTGATGTAATAGGTTGACGTACCGTCACGGGTTAAGGTACGTTTAACAGAGATCTCAGCATACTGCCCCCATTGCCCCGCTGCCGGTTTTCCTGAGTTACCTGCCAGGCTATTATCAAACACCAGCTCAACGGAAGCACGTCCAGCTGATTTTCGATGAGTTGAACCGTTGAAAATAACGTCTTGCATCGATTCACCGCGCAGCTCAGAGGCTTTTGATTCGCCCAATACCCAACGCACCGCATCAATAATATTGGATTTACCACAGCCGTTAGGGCCAACCACACCGACTAATTGACCGGGAACGTGAAAGTGAGTGAGTTCAACAAAAGATTTGAACCCGGATAATTTAATGGAAGTTAATCGCACAGTAGGAGGAGAACATGAAAATAATCAAAAATAAGAGACAAAATTTTTCGTTCGAATCGTTATGACCTGGAAGCACCGCATATAATAGCACCTCGAAATTTATTTGCCGATTTTTTGTAGGACGATGGAAAACGACGATCCTACTAACGCTCTGGAAAAAATTAAAGGATTTTATGAAAATAATTGCACTTTTAATCACTATCGCTTCTGCCCTGACAGCTTGCGGGGGTGGCTCTTCTACTCCATCTGGTATTGTTATACCAGCCAAACTGCAAACAACGTTAGTCTCTCCAACGTACGCCACCTCAGAAGAATTGACGGCATTTAATGCCATCAATACCTTTCGCTATGGTATCGGTTTAGGTTATTGGCTACAAAACACTTTGTTGGATCAGGCGGCAAAAAACCATATGGCCTATTCCGAGGCAAATGGTTCTAGCTTTCAACAAGATAGTGAAGTGTTGGGTAATCCTGGTTTTACCGGAACAACGCCAAGTCAACGTGCTATTTTTACTGGCTATTCTGTTCTCGCCAATACCGTTACGGCAAGGAACATACCCACCGCCACGGTTGGCGAACTTTATGCAATGGGTTCCGGTTCAAGCGTTGTGGACTCCATGATTAATACCATTTACCATCGCAGCGGATTAATGACACAAAGTACTGTCGATATAGGATTAGCAAGAGGCATGGCAACACCGGGAACACACTGGTGGTTTAGCCATGGAAGACTTAATGAAGTGCAATGGGTAGCGTCTGATTACGTCGCTGTCTATCCAGCCGATCTTCAAACAAACGTGCCACGGACAATGACACCAGAACATCCGTCCGTTTATTCTAATCAAGCCAATTTCGATTTTGCAACGCAAACCAGCTCCCCAGTGAGTTTCACTTCTGCGGCCTCTACTAATCTAACAGTGGCCTCATTTACCGTTACACCAGCTGATTCGAACGTACCACTTGCAGGAACAATTTGGACTATCAACAACGATCCGAATGTAATCGCAGCTAATTCCTCTCACATACCTATATCGCCTGCTAACCCACCGCTGCCTATTCCTACACTATCGAGCTATGAAGCTTATTGGGTTGGAAAAGCGCCGTTTTTACCAAAGACTAAATATAACGTTACCTTTACGGGCTCGACTTATTTGGTACAGTACGGTCGGACTCAACAGGTAACGAAGAGCTGGAGCTTTGTTACGGGTGATAATTAAGCATGAAATACGGCCCTTGTAAAAGATTTAAAACAATACTTTCCCTCTTCCCATTCCGCTTTTTTTCACTTTAGGGACACCGACTATGACACAACAACTTCAACAAATGATTGAACAAGCGTGGGAAGATCGCGCCAATTTTTCTCCTAATTCCGCGCCAGCCGATTTACGCTCAGCGGTTGCTGAAGTGATTAAGCAATTAGATAGCGGAACTCTTCGCGTCGCACATAAATTGAGCTCAGGCACTTGGCAAGTTAATCAGTGGATAAAAAAAGCCGTGTTATTGTCATTTCGAATGGAAAATAATGTGGTCATGCCTTCCGGTGAGCATATGCAGTTTTACGACAAGGTTCCGACTAAGTTTGCCCAATTCTCCGCTGACGATTTTGTGAAAGCGGGCTACCGCGTGGTTCCTCCGGCAGTCGCCCGCCGGGGTAGTTTTATTGCTAAGAATGTAGTGCTCATGCCCTCCTATGTCAATATCGGCGCCTATATTGATGAAGGTGCGATGATTGATACATGGGCAACCGTCGGCTCTTGTGCTCAAATTGGTAAGAATGTGCATTTATCGGGTGGCGTGGGCATTGGTGGTGTCTTAGAACCCATGCAAGCCAACCCCACTATCATTGAAGACAATTGTTTTATTGGTGCGCGTTCGGAAATTGTTGAAGGCGTTATTGTTGAAGAAAATTCGGTCATTTCTATGGGTGTCTACATCGGGCAATCCACTAAAATTTATGATCGGGCAACGGGTGAAATAAGCTACGGTCGTGTTCCGTCCGGTTCAGTGGTCGTTTCCGGCAACCTACCCAGCCCTGATGGAAAATATAGTTTGTATTGTGCTGTAATTGTTAAACGTGTTGACGCTCAAACCCGTTCAAAGACCAGTATCAATGAATTATTACGATCCTGATTTGGTGATGCCGCTAAACCGTTGATCATAAAATCGTTATCGCAGAGTCGAGGAACATAATTGATACCTAAGACGATTACTTTATATGGGATTCCTAATTGCGATCAGGTAAAAAAAGCCAGGTCCTGGTTAAATGAAAACCAGATATCCATTAATTTTCATGATTTTAAAAAGGCCGGTGTTACGCCGGCTTTGGTTAATAGCTGGCTGCAGCATCTGGATTGGCAGCATTTTCTTAACCGCCGGGGCACCACTTGGCGTCAATTAACAGAAATTGAGCAAAAAGCCGTTATCAATGCAGAAAGTGCCACGCACTGCATGGTACGTTCGCCCTCTATCATTAAAAGACCAGTACTAGTTATTACTACACAACAGCAGGTTGAAATCGTCGTTGGCTTTTCCATTGAAGATTATCAGCGCGTTTTCGCTTCCCTCAATTGATTTCTTAATTCGTATCTATGAGCAAGACATTAAAATTATCCGAACAATTAATTGCCATAGAATCTGTCACGCCTTTAGATTCAGGTTGCCAACAAATAATAAAGGACATTTTGCTTCCACTTGGATTCGCATGTGAATCTATCCAGTCTGGTGAGGTCACTAATTTGTGGGCGAAAAAAGGATCAACTCAACCATTAATCGTTTTCGCGGGGCATACTGACGTGGTTCCGACGGGCCCTTTAGAAAAATGGACCACCGATCCTTTCGTGCCAACCATACAAGATGGCATTCTGTACGGACGTGGTGCAGCCGATATGAAATGTTCTATTGCTGCTATGCTTGTTGCTGTGGAAGAGTTTATTCAACAACATCCAGACCACCCCGGCTCTATTGGTTTTCTAATAACTAGTGACGAAGAAGGTCCTGCTATTCATGGCACAGCCGTGGTATGCAAATTACTAAAGCAACGTGGGGAACAAATAGATTTTTGTGTCGTCGGTGAACCCACGTCGTCTCAACAGTTCGGAGATACCATAAAAAATGGTCGACGTGGGTCAATGTCTGGAAAATTAGTTATACATGGTGTCCAGGGACATATTGCTTACCCGCAGTTAGCAAAGAACCCCATTCATAGTTCGGCCGCAGTAATAACTGAACTGGCACAAGAAGTTTGGGATATGGGCAATGAGTATTATTTGCCCACTTCATTTCAGATTTCCAATATACACGCAGGAACTGGCGCGACCAATGTTATTCCCGGTCACCTGAATATTGATTTTAACTTTCGCTTTTCCACTGTCAGCACGTCAGAAGGACTACAACAGCGTGTGCACGCTATTTTAGATAAGCATAACCTCAAGTACGATCTGGACTGGACTATTAGTGGCCAACCCTTTTTGACACCCCAAGGCCTATTAAGTGAAGCGCTGTCGCAAGCCATATTTTCTGAGATCGGACTACGTGCTGAGCTATCCACCTCAGGTGGCACTTCGGATGGGCGTTTTATTGCACAGATTTGCCCACAAGTGGTTGAATTTGGGCCTATCAATGCCAGCATTCATAAAATTAATGAGCATATCGCGGTAAGTGAAATTGAACCGTTGAAGAACATTTATCGAAAAACGTTAGAAAACATTTTGTGTTAAACATTTTGCATTAACTGCGGATAAAACTCTCATAATGACTATCTCCAACCTAAACAATCATCCGTTTACTTCCGTACGCGACCTACTCCGGTACGCCACTAGTCGTTTTAATGCCGCTAAGCTGGTATTCGGGCATGGAAATAACACTGCATTAGACGAAGCGGCCTACCTAATATTACATACACTGCACTTGCCACCCGATAATTTAGATATTCATCTAGATGCCCATTTATTGCCTGTTGAAATAGAGAGTATTTTAAAGGTAATCGAACGTCGTACCAGCGAGCGTATACCGGCAGCCTATATTACGAATGAGGCATGGCTTGGGACGTATCCCTTTTATGTCGATGAACGCGTCATCGTTCCGCGCTCATTTATTGCGGAATTGATTCCTACTTATCTTTCTCCTTGGGTCATCAACCCGGAGAAAATAACTGACATTCTGGAACTGTGCACAGGGTCCGGATGTTTGTCGATTATGTTAGCGGATGCGTTCCGTCAAGCGCACGTGGATGCTGTGGACATTTCGCACAATGCGTTAGCGGTAGCAAAAAATAATCTAGAGACCTATGACTTACAAGATCGGATTACCTTACATGAATCTGATCTCTTTAACCATATACCCAACAAAAAATACCAATTGATTATTTCCAACCCTCCTTACGTCAATAACGCATCAATGGCGAAGTTACCGAAAGAATATTTACATGAGCCAACCATTGCTCTAACTGGAGGAAACGACGGCATGGATCTAGTCAAAAAAATTATTGCTAACGCCAAATCACATCTAACGCCAGACGGGATACTCATGGTTGAAATTGGTCATGAGCGCGCTTTTGCCGAAGCGGCTTTTCCTGATTTGGACTTTACCTGGGTATCTACCTCAGTGGGTGATGATATGATTTTCTTACTCACCGCAGATCAACTTCCGTAAGATCATAGGTTTGATTTCTAAGCTTTTCAAAGTAGAAGAAATCGGATTATATAAACATTCAAACCTAACTTTTCCTATCCATTAACACTGGCGAGTTAGCCAATCAAATGGATGAGGAATTGACGAGGCTTCTTTGTCCTACACGCAATTTTTTCTTTTCCATACAAATCAAATGATCCGTTTTCAACAATTACACCTTATGCGCGGCACCAAACCTCTTTTTGAAGGTGTCGAACTTACACTTAATCCTCGTGAAAAGATTGGTTTAATTGGATCCAACGGAGCAGGTAAATCAAGCTTATTTGCCATGCTTCGCAACGAAATACATTCTGATCAAGGTAGTCTAGATTTTCCAGCTCAATGGCAAGTTGCCTACGTAGCGCAAGAAACCCCCGCATTGGATCGGTCCGCGCTGGATTATGCCATTGATGGCGATATACGGCTGCGGAAATTAGAAGCACGATTAGCCGAATTGGAAAGTGAAGAAGCAACCGACGAAAATGGCAATCAAATAGCAGAAGTATATATTGCCTTAGCAGACGCAGATGCCTACACCGTGCAATCACGTGCCGAACAATTATTGCTAGGTCTCGGTTTTACTATGGAGCAAATGACGCAATCGGTTGCCAGTTTTTCAGGCGGGTGGCGTATGCGCCTAAATTTAGCGCAAGCACTGATGTGCCCGTCTGATTTATTGTTACTGGATGAACCCACTAACCATTTAGATTTGGATGCCATTATTTGGTTAGAAGACTGGCTGAAACGCTACGCTGGAACGTTAATTATTATCTCCCATGATCGGGATTTTTTAGATGGCGTCGTCAACGTTATTGTCCATATTGATGAGCGCAAGCTAAAACGCTATGGCGGGAACTATTCCAGCTTCGAACGCCAACGTCTGGCGCAATTGGAACTAGCGCAAGGAATGATCGAAAAGCAAAACCGCCAACGAGCCCACCTTCAATCTTTCATCGATCGATTTAAAGCCAAAGCCAGTAAAGCCAAACAAGCACAGAGTCGCGTAAAAGCATTAGCGCGCATGGATGAACTAGCACCGCTACGAGCTGCGGCTGAGTTCTCATTTGATTTCAAAGAACCTTTAAATGCACCCAATCCGTTATTAGTTCTAGAAGACGTAAGCGCCGGATACTACCTAGACGACTATGACAAAAGTAAAACCAAAATCATCGTCGATAACATTAATTTTTCGCTGCAAATTGGGCAACGAATTGGTTTATTGGGCGTTAACGGTGCCGGAAAATCAACGCTAATTAAAACTATCGCAGGGGAATTGAACCCAGTAAATGGGGTTGCACATCTTGGTAAAGGTTTAACGATTGGCTATTTTGCGCAACATCAAGTTGAAATGCTACGTCATGACGAGTCACCACTTTGGCATTTGGTAAAAATCGCACCGACTGTGCGTGAACAAGAGCTACGCAATTTTTTAGGAAGTTTTAATTTTCCCGGACAAATGGTCACCTCATCCATCAAGCCGTTTTCCGGTGGGGAAAAAGCGCGCCTAGCTCTGGCACTAATTGTCTGGCAGCGCCCCAATTTATTGCTACTCGATGAACCGACCAACCATTTAGATTTAGAAACGCGTGAAGCGTTAACTGATGCCCTTGCTCAATTTGAAGGCACAGTCGTTCTGGTCTCACATGACAGACACTTATTACGTGCTACTACCGACCAATTTATCATCGTCGCGGATGGGCAATTAAAACCCTTTGATGGTGACTTGGATGATTATAAAAATTGGCTGTTACAAAATAAATTGGCCATAGCCGAAACGGCAAAAAAACAGGCTACTGCTAGTTCAGTACCCACGGTAGTAACCGCTGAAAAAAATGTAACCACTAATCCGCTTAACGCTAACCAAAAGAAAGTACTCGAAACAAAAATTGCACGGTTAAGCGAAGAGATCGAAAAATTGATTGACGATTTAGCTACTATCACTGCCAAATTAACGGATACCAATCTTTATACAGAACAACATAAAGATGAGTTAAAAACAATTCTGACGTTGCAAACTATGAAGCAAAGGGATTTAGAGAAAATTGAAGGTGAATGGCTAAGTTTAAGTGAACAGTTGGAAGGATGAGGTTTTCAGAGTTGCAACCTCTCATCCTTAAAAAACGCCTCACCATGCAGGCGGTTTTATTTTAGCCATAACGTCGTTAAAGTCCGGCTGCTTTTTTGCATGTCTGAGCAGCTCACCGAATAAAACCGCGGTACAGGTAAAACTACTGTTTCCATTCGCGTCCTTTCCACCTAGGAGCTTTTGCATCCAGTCGGTGAAATTAGCCTCAGCAGTGTTCTTTTTGCCTGTAAATATGGTGGAGTCGATCTCATAGCCCTTCGCCAGCAAGGCCGCTGCATAGGCTCTCAAAGCTTGCGGAGATTGGGTCTCTTGGCCAAACATGTAGGAGGAAGAATATTTGGCAAATACTGCCCCTAAACAAAATAGCGTTTGCGCTTTAACTACGTTGCTCGATTGGGATAAGCGATAAACCTCGAGGAGTTGGTCATAATGACTGAGAGAAATTTTTACCGCCTCGAGATAAGTGACAACGGGAAGTGGATGAGGCAACAGTAACGGGCTAAAAATGGCGTTGAGCGTCATTTGATCTTGAGCATTGCATAATTTCGTCGTGGATTTTGATGTAGCCAGCGTCTCGATAAACAAGGGTGTGTAATCTTTACTCAAGAGATTGACGTCATTATTTGTATTACTGTAATTCAGATTAATCGTCGTCAAAAGTTCACGAAAAGTAGCACTGTTAAGTTTAAAATGATAGGCATCAGTAAATAAGGAAAACACGCTGAGTATCTCGGATAAGTTTTGCTGTTCTGGGGCTACCAGGAGGATATTTTCAGGGGTTTCACCCGTCGCATAACACAACGCATCCCACTTGCAATCGGCGTCACTGCTATCTGAACGTTGCATAGCGCGTAGCTGTGCTCTGTCTAAAATCAAAATATGATGTGTACTCGAATTTGCACCTTGTTGATTTATAGTTTCCTGTGTGTTGAAAAAGGCAAAGCAAGGGCCTGCGGGGAGCTCCTTGCCTGTATCCTCTTTATCTAAGCCGTCTGTTAAGCGCGCATCGCTCATCAACACGTTTTCGATTAGTTCCTTTGCTTTGCTCAGTTGTGCCAGGTTTAGGTACCTTTGATAAAGCAGCTGCGCGTGTTGTTGTATGTCGGCATCCATGCTTTTTTCGGTACACACCATCATCAACTGAATAAAAAAGCCGTTGTTGTCCAACATGAATTGCGCGGGTTGCTGATCGGAACTTATTACTTCTAAAAGCAATCGTAGTTCCGGCATGCCCGAACACTCTAGCTCAGTAGTATTACCCGCCGTAATTCTGCCCGACACTACATGCTTTTTGATGAAGGCAAAGATGATGGGGTCCCTGGTGTAGAGGGGATTATTCATAAAAACATCCATTATCGCCTGGGCAGAGTCATAAATATTTCCAAAAGGGAATGGATCGTCCGGAAAATCCTCTACATCAAAAAGTACATACTTTTCTACATGGTCAATAACCTGATGCATCAAGTCTAGCTTAAGCACCTTACCTTTCCGGTTAAGATAACGTTCGTCAATTTTATCGATCCATGTTAAAAAACTACCACTTTCTTCATTAGTGAAGTGATTTAGTATCTGGTCTATCTCCAGATTCTCAAAATCTAGGCTAATTGATGTGTAATGAAAACAAGTGGCGCTAGTTAATTTGAGGCCTTCAATCCCTGGCTTCTTCATTTTCGCCATAGTCAAATTGGCACCACTCAAATTCACTTCACCGAGCCCCGCATCATTCAGGTTTGCCTTGGCGAGGTTGGAGTTACTCAAATCAACCTCATATAGATAAGCACCACTCAAATCCACATTACTTAACTCTAAATCACTTAGATCTAATCCTCTTAGCTCCCAGCGCCCGCCGGACTTGAGATAGTCCTGGTTCAAGAACTGTACAAAAGACAGGAGTTGAATTACCGTATCGGATCCGTCTGATTTCAGATGAATAGCCCCGGCTTTAGCCAAAAGTTGATAGGAGCGAGTTGAATTATTACTAACAGACGGCAGTAGAATAATTTCCTTTTGTCTGTCCTCCCCGACTTTGAATGCATCCAAAATGTTTTCTACGTTTTTTTTCACACTCTCTAAAACAGTTTTAATTTCTGTAATGCCTTTTTTAGACTGAAGGTCGCCTATGCCTGCCTGGATTAAGGTTAACAAACAATCCCCGGTGGGAGTAGACAGCAAATGCTTGATGGCAAATGAGCGGATCTTAGGGTCTTGCATGTACGAGTCATTATCGAAAAAATTAAATAGCAGATGGCTATTATCGTACTTGGAGAGCGGGATACTTTTTGCTAGTAATGCGTCAATGAGTTGATGAAGCAAGCTTATTTTAAGATCCATGAATTTGTTATTAATTTTGTTAATAAACCTTAATTGTTTGTCTAGTGTGAAATATTGATCAGCGACTGCTAATGAGAGTGTAATCGTTGTATTTTCAAAGTTAGTATCGCTATCAATTAGAGTGTTATGATTTAACTGAACATTTGTCATGGTCATACCAGACAGATTTGCTTTCTTTAGCTCCGCCCCCCCTAAATCCACGCAGTCTAGAACTGATCCACTTAAATCCGCCTCGTTCAATTTCAGGTAAGGTAGCTTGGCGTTCTTGAGATTGAGACCACTCAGATTCATTCCGCTCAGATCTAAAAATGACAGATCCCATTTCTGCCAACTCGGTCTTGCATAACTCAGGTAGTGAGCAAAATTCATGAGTTGAATTTCTTCATTTATGTTGCCTCTTGTCTGAACATAAATCGCACCCGCTCTTGCAATTACTTGGTAGGCACTGCCTGAGTCAGAATCAGACGAAAACAGCGTAATTTCTTGGTTCCTATCAATATTTTTGGGGTAATCCTTGAACACCGATACAACGTCATCTGCTTTATTGGTTAATGCAGCAACAATATTCTGTATCTCTAGGAGACTTTCCTTGGTTAAATCCAGCCAATTTAGATTTACTTTTTTTTCAAAGGTCAGATACCCAATTGCTTGACAATCTAATTGCCCTTCTATTTTCTGTTGACATAGACTATAGACCGTCTCCACTCCTAAAAAAATGATGCTTTCAAACACCTGCTTGAGAATTTCAGGGCTGACTCTGTTTTTCTGCGATGAAATGGGATTAACGTTATTGATACCCATTTGCTGATAAGGTGCAACTGCGGAAGGATTAAGACGGAACATGATGTATTTTCTTTGATAATGAATGAATTAAAGCGGTGGAGGTCATTTGCAAATAACTTGGGAAAATCGCAAATTACTTAGTTGAATAGCTTAAGTTAAGCCCGTATTGTGATGCACTCGAAAAGTTACCAATTGAGGTCTGAATGGACAAGAAAAGACTGATTTATATCGGTAATTTTAGCTTGACGAATTGTCGTTAGGATACTGATTAAATTAGGAAAAGTATATTGTGGATAACCCTGATGCAACTAAGAAATCGCTCGTCTATTTTCTTTCGCGCCGGTCTCATACAGTACGAAGCCTGTTCCAATCCCGAAACCGACAACGACTCAATACTTTTTCATAGTAATTGCATCTATGTGCAGCAAACGTTTTGATGCGGAGCAATGCATGCTCGCCATGGAGCTCGATAACTTGTTTCGCTGACCGTCGGCGCCTTGCGCAGCAGAAAGGGCTAGAATAAAAGTTGTTGACCCATCATCAAAGTATTTAGAATTAACAGATACGGCCAACCTAGCATTTGATTCGGAAATTCCAAAATGAGTGAGAAGTCGGCCAGCGCTCAGCTGTTTTTTCGCTAGAAGCTTCCGAAGTTTTAGTAGCTGCTAGGGGAAACACCTCTCGCCTGCTCGCGTTGTCTGGAATAGGTGTCATAGTCACCAGGGATGCGCGTTAAGCATGCAGAGCGGTCAGGCTCGACCATTTTGTTACAGTTATCACGGGCATTATCTTGAAACATTGCATAGAAATCTGCCGTTGTGCAGCCAAATAGTAAGCTTAGCAAAAACGTTGCGGTAAGAAGTAGTCGATTACGCATAGGGATATTCAAGAATAGATTCGTTATTATCGCTCTAGCTGCGACGATTAAATTATAGCATTAAGAATATTCGATGTTTATCAGTCATGGTTTTCACTTGTTAGTAAAGATTAACGAGCTAACAGGGGGCGGGGTCATAACAGGTGACGGGGTTCAAGTCTCACATTCAAACATTTTCCCAGCCCGAAAAGACCAAGATCAGGCGCCATATCCATTATTTCCGCATCACATTTTCTCTGTTGGCTTCTTTCAGAGATTCCTATCCTCAAAACGTTTCACAGCCCTTCTCACCGTCATGTAATGAACGCCAAAACGGTTCGCAATGTGCGCCATGGAGAATACACCTGATCCATAAGCTTGCGCCATCGCTTTGTTTCGATCTTTGTAATTAGTTTGATATTCAAGCAGCGTTAAGGCCAACGATCTACGGTTTACTTTTGATATTTCTGGGATTTTTTCTGATTGTAAAGTGCAGAGAGGCTGGGCGATAATATCGTTATTTCCTAAACAATTGATGACGTACAGCATCTAAAGGAGATTGCTGCCCTATCCCTTGCAGGACAAATTGTTGGTATGCACGACGGGCTGAAGAACGTTGTGCGCCGAATGGTGTAAGAATCCAATTTGAATCGCAACAAGGGAACGAAGTTTATCTTCCATAACGGCAACGTAACTGCTCCATGGCCAATGTTCTGGGTCTGTGACCATACCTGCTCGCACTGGGTTCAAAACGATATAGCGGGCCAATTCCAACAGGTGTGCTTCTTTTTACACCAATATCGCCTTATATCTTCCCTGAAATAAATGTCCGATCTGCTTATGCCGATGATTAAATTTTTGCGTATAGACACCGTTTAGATGACGCATTCCTCCCAATTACCTTCAACAGTTTCGATCAGCAAATGATAATGATTAGTCATCTGGCAATGTGCACGTACTATCCAATTAAATCGCTTGCAAGCCAAAGCGATGATTGCTCAAGGCACCGGTAGAGCTTCCCATTTTTAACGAGTTAAAAAAATAATTAAAAAGCAACTAAAATAACTTTCTCGTATTTCATATACGAGAAAGTTATTTTAACTTGCATATTTGGAATTAAAATGCTAACTTTCTCGTATATTAAACACGGGAAAGTTAAAAATGGCACTTCATCTCGTTGGCGAATCTATCGATAAAGCTCGCGCTCATCACCAAGCAGAGGCAGGGAAGCTCCAACAGCTAATGCGTGGCATATATGTAGACGCAGACGATAACATCGATGAGATGGTATTAAAGCATGCCGTTAGAATTGCTTTCTATCTTTACTCCAATGCCTACCTATCCGGGATAAGTGCTAGCTCACTAAGCCCGACGGCGGATGGACGACTTTTTATTACTAGCCGCCGCTCGCAAAGAACACGCATCCGCTCACTGGAAATTATTCAAAACAAAGCGCCCTCAGCACCCTCACTTAGTTCCGCCATTATCGAAGATGGGATAGGTGAGTTTGTGGCCAATGTCTCATCAATTCGTCAGCGTTTTTTAGAGGCATTCCGAATGCGCAGCGAACATGCCACGTCCATTGACAGCTCTACACGAGAAGCTGTGGCGGCACGCTTGGTTGCCGAATATGGTAGCCCAAAGGACGCTGCTGATGCGGTCTGGGTTTTGGCGCGGCAAAATGAATGGTATAAGGAAGGAGAGCAAGCTGAGCGTTTTCTACTACGCAATCTTGCCCTTCCACTTGTCCGTAATGAGGCTGCTTTCAACCTCATTGTGGCGTGGCACGCTCAACCAATTGGCAATTTAATGCATGATGGGTTCGAGTGGCGCTGGCAACCAAATACAAGCGGCGCCCCTTTACTCGTCAGACAAACAGCGCCGGGGAAGCTCCCGCCGTTCATTGTTTCCATACTTCCGGAAGGCTGGCTCGCCTCGGTCCTACACCATCCAGACGCAAGAACCGCACTTCGTTCCGGCAAACGATATATGTCAAACATCACCATCGTAGAAAATCAATACGACCTTGTAACGTTACCTGCCGACGTGCTGACAACGCGCCTCAATCCGTATCAGGCGCGTGGCCTTTTTACTGGAACCTATAAAGGACCTGGCCGAGACGCTATAGAGCAGGACTTTGAACGTAATTTAGCGCAAATCTATGAATACAACGACACCCCAAGACTCTCAGGTATTCAGATCAAAGCGCCGATGTTTCTGGACGTCGATGGCACATTGTCACCCAGCATTGGACGACCATTCACACATATTCTCAAACCTGCTGGTACAACCGGATTTGAATTTCTACCGGTTATCGAATGGCTCTCTGTTGAGCTGGGCCGAACGGTCGGTTTCAGTGCTCCTCAAAACGTACTTATCATCATGCCAGACGAAATGCCTCCGGCTCTACTTATAGAGCGATTTGATATTCGCACCGACATCGGTGACAAACGCTTATTGGCAATGGAAGATATGTGTTCTGTTCTCGACCTTCCGCCCGAAGCAAAGTATGAAGGTACCATTGAGAAGATAGCTAATGCTGTCCGACCACTTTCGACGGCGCCTGAAGAAGATCTTCTGCTCCTGCTTAAACGCGCTCTATTCGCATGGCTGATCGCCGATGGAGACATGCACCTTAAAAACATCGCCCTGCTTAAAATTGCGCAGCCAGAAAATAGACAATTTAGCTCTGTAAGGATTGCCCCTTTATACGACGCCGTAACAACACGCGTGTTTCCAAGATTGGGGCATGACCGTATGGCCTTAAAAATAAACGGCAAGGACAATAAACTACACCGCGCTGATTTTCTAAAACTAGCAAACACCGTTGGGATTCGCACCAAAAATGCCGAATCAGCCATCGAGGAAATCCTGAGTAACCTTACAAAAGCGATTAACCAAATCCGTCTTCCTGACCTTCTTAAGCACCGGGCAGCGGCGGACGCAATGGCCGCAAACATGCTTGAGATTTGTCATTCACAAATAAAATCATTTTCGTAGGGTTTGGCTAATGGCCACCCTACCTCGATTCCTAAAATTACACCTTTCTTTAGTGGCGCCATTATGCCGAAAACGGGTGGCTTCTTTATACCGAAATTTGACAGTTCGAAATCAGCACTCCTACAGTCTGCCCCTGCCAAGTTAACCGGACCACAAGATTGGAGTATTGTCGATAACGATATTGAAGAATTATTGGGACAATGCCCCAATTCTCTGATCGTTATTGATAAAACATATCAGGAATACTCACAGAAACCTACAAGTGACCTTAATGAAATCAGACGGTTATTAGATTTGTCAGGAGTAGAAGTTGAATCCCTTGTTCACCAAACTGATAACTCTATAAGGGTAACAGTTGGAAATATAGAAGAGAATAATAAATTTTTATCTATTATGAAATTTTGAGCTTCGGCTTTCCAAGGAAAACTGTATGAATCTACCTTTCTTAATGATTGCACTAACCTCGTTGGGGCTACTGTGTAGTGATATTCACGTTTCGGTACAACCAGTTATAAAATCATATTTTCAAGCTACAACGTCTGAAGTGCAGGCTTTGATGACTTTTTTTTTTGGAGGCACTGTTGCCGCAGCTCTGATCTCGGGAGCTATAAGTGATCTGTATGGACGAAGGCCCTGCGTTTTATTTGCTACTGTATTAATGGTATTAAGTAATGCCGTACTTTCTTTTGCAGATAACCTTACACTGATGATGGTAGCCAGATTTTTCCAAGGGGCTGCCGCGGGGGCCATAAGCGTACTCTGCTATACCGTTATCCAAGACTGCTCATCTCTCCCCATAACAAAGCAAAAGAATATTGCAAATTTAGGGATAGTATTAGTATTTATTCCTTCTCTTTCGCCAATTCTTGGAGGGAGTATTGCCGAAATATTCGGTTGGAGAGCCGTGTTTTATGTTACCTCTTTTCTCAGTTTATTTGCCCTGATATTAACCTTCTTCACACTAAAAGAAACTAATTTCGATAAAGTTAAATCCATTCGTATCAGTGCATTACTCAGCTCTGCTAAAATAGTAATTACAAACCGACAATTTAATGACCACGTTTTAATTTATCCAGTGTTATTAATAGGCTACTGGATTTTTATAACCAGCTCCTCATT
The DNA here is from genome assembly GCA_021155915.1 of Solimicrobium sp. Lineage (GTDB taxonomy): Bacteria > Pseudomonadota > Gammaproteobacteria > Burkholderiales > Burkholderiaceae_D > Solimicrobium. The sequence goes on from JAJNBE010000024.1 coordinate 33,152, forward strand.
CGAAATCACTAACCAGTACAAAAGTTCATTGTCAGAATACAAGTATTTACTATTTATTGTAGTGGTAATGTTTGCTTTGGGTAACTTTTTTGTAAAATATCTTATCAAACATTACCTGGCCACAGTCGTTATCATTGCCGGTGTAGTTATTTGCCTAATCGGGAGCCTCATATTATTACTAGGCAATCCTTTTGGTAGTTTATATATTTACGTTCTTGGCAATATGGCTTTCAGCTTTGGATTAGGATTGATATTCTCACCTCTTACCTATCTCACTATGTCTGCTGTTCCCGACCATCGGGGCATAAGTGCTACCATACGCTCGGTATTAAATATGCTGGCTTCTCTAGTGGGAGCGGGAATAGCTCAGATTGCTTATCTCAACGACGTCACAATTAATATAATAATGGTGATTATTACGTTATTAGCTTTGGGACTGATTAAATTATCGAGTCGTCCTAGGCTTTTCCCCGAAAAATAACTACTCTATTTAAGCGAAACCTTTTGATTGATTGTTTAGCTAAAAACAACAACAACCGTGATTAATAAGCAACCGCCAATTTTAAGAGACTTAAGCATGCGACTTTTTCGATACAAATAAAATGTTTAGCTACTTTCTGCTGTTTTTTGTCTGAATCTCTGACCACTCTCAGAGAGGCTCTCACTGTTATAAATATATCAGCATAGTAAATTGTTTTTACTTCTAAAGTATTAAATCCTGACTTCCGCACTTATTAATTAAAAAAAGCGTAACCCTTTGTTTTAAAAAATCAAAAAAAATTAGGCACTACATTATTATGAAATAATCGTTTTAGTGTTTCGATCCTTATTGAGGTTAAATGCCCGGTAAATTTTGCTCGCGGTTTGCGAGAATTTAGATTACGCATTGGGATATCCAAAAATAGTTTCGTTATTGCGCCCTGTCGGCACGGCTCCTTGACCACTTTCCAGAGTAAATTTTGCCTCAGTGTCATTCCCCAGTACTTTGACCAAATAGGGCATAACTTCGTTCAACATCGCTTCCATCACCCAGGGGGGGTTAATGATGAACATCCCACTGCTGTACAACCCAAAGCCATCCGGCATCGGTTGGCTTACGGATAAAGTCACATTTAACCAACTCTCCGCTGGCAATTGCGATAATTTTCTGCCTAATTCGCGTGACTCCTGGCGCTGCAATATCGGATACCATACCGCATACGTCCCACCTGGAAAACGCTGGAGTGTATCTGCCAATGATTCTTTAACACGCTTATAATCGCGCTTGTCTTCATAAGATGGGTCCATCAACACCAAAGCTCGACGTTGCTGTGGTGGTAACAATGCTTTCAATCCATCGAAACCATCACTAGCCATAACCATAACCCGTTTGCCTCGTGCTTTTCTACCTTGCTCTGCCTGATGCAGCTCACGTTTATGCATATTTCCAGACAAAATCTTGACATCGCTTGGGTGCATTTCAAATAATCGCAGACGGTCTTCCAACCTCATCATATATTCTGCACAATAAGGTGACCCCGGGTAATAGCGCAGTTTTCCACTTGGATTTAATGATTTAACGACGTTAACATATTCTCCTAAAGCAAGAGGCAAGTCTTTTTTATCCCATAATTTAGCAATACCGTCTTCAAACTCGGCATTTTTAGCCGCATAACCTGTATCTAAAGCATAAAGACCAGCACCGGCGTGTGTATCTATATACATAAACGGTGCTTCTTTTTGTCCCATGTATTTTAATAATTGGATGGCAATAAAATGCTTTAACACATCCGCATGATTACCTGCATGAAATGCGTGACGATAACTAAACATAGGAGTTTCTTAGGTTGATAGTAAGAACGGCAGCAAATGCTGCCATAAGAATAAGCTTACTGAAGAAGCTGGAATAAAGAGTTAAGGCTTAGATTTACTTTTCGTTGCGCAATCCAATGGCGCACATCAGAGAGTGTGCGTAACATGTGTTGAATGCAATGCTGCTCCCAGCAAGTCTTCGATTCGTTGCCGCGCCCGTGTCCCGCTCTCATCATCCGCAAAGTGCACCCCAATTCCTTGCGATTTTCCATTACCTGCTGTTGACGGTGTAACCCACGCGACCTTACCAGCAATCGAATATTTTTCCGAATCGCCCAACAAGGTCAGAACCAGATAAACTTCTTCACCAAGATGATAGCCTTTACTGGTAGGAACAAAAATCCCACTATTCTTCAGAAAGGGCATATACGCCGCATGTAATGACTCTTTCTCTCTGATAACTAACGAGAGGACAGGTGGACGTAACGCAGCTGAGGTGGATGGCATTACGTTTAAGGGTGTATCAATCATTACAGGTTTCTCTTTCATGAGTTACAAACGATCACAGGATTGAACATAGTCTAATAACATCTCCTCTAGTACTAAGACATGCGATAAAGGGTGTTCGGCTACTGCGCACCGTTGCGTGTTTTCGTCCAAAAGAGTAAGTAAATCAGACAAATTAACTAAGGCAGCGATTCTTTCTATTTCGTGTCGATAACGTGGATAATATCGAATTTTTCCAGATAGCTTAAAGGAAAAAAGGTCATATAACCAGCGCTGCATCCAGGAAACAATTAATGAGATGGATGTTTTTTGCAATTTATTGGCCGTTTTTAACGCTCCATTTACGTCGGGCTGATGTAAGTAACGAAAAAATTCCTGCTGCTGCTCTTGTGTATCCGCCTGCGAAGCGGCGAAGGCTGCTAGAGGAGCACCGCCCTGCTCGGCTAAAAACTGCTCAGGCTCAGTTGTATTCTGTTGAGCTAACCAAGCTGCTGCTTGCTCTATTTCAGGCAATGATAACGCAAATTGATGACAGCGCGAAATCAAGGTGGGAAGTAAGGAATTAACACTAGACGTCACCAATATAAAAATGGTATCGGGACCTGGTTCTTCCAGCGATTTTAGTATGGCATTTGCAGCGCTAGTATTCATGCTCTCGGCAGGATAGATAACTATAACCCGCCTTCCTTGCCTGTGCGTAGAAATAGTCATGAACTCAGACAAATTTCGAACTTGATTTATGACGATTTCTTTGGAAGGCGCTCTGGCAGACTTAGCAGTTAAGCCAGTCGATTTAGAAGTACTTTTAGTGTCAGCCGCCGGCGCTTCCTCTTGCTCTGCGGAATGCCCTTCAGCACTATCTGTTTCTAAAATTTCCGGCCGAAGGCGACGATAGTCGGGATGGCTATATTGGCTAAACCAACCACATGAAATACACATGCCACAAGCTTGACCGTCCGATAGAGGCGATTCACATAACAAAGATTGCGCTAACCATTCAGCAAAGTGTGTTTTGCCAATACCTTTTGGTCCATGTAACAAAATAGCATGGGGCCAGCGAGAATGAAGTTGCTGCAATTGCGCCCACGCTTGGTATTGCCACGGATAAAGTGTTGACGTCATTTTTTTTAATTTATTTCACCGAAAGCTCTAATGATACAGAAATCAACCGAAAATCGCCTAGTTCTGGTATTAGATACTAATGTATGCCTTGATCTTTTTATATTTCATGACCCGCGGTGGGATAAATTATTATCAGGTCTTCTGGAAAAGAAACTGGTGGCCATTACAAAAAAAAGCTGTCGCGATGAATGGCTGGCGGTGCTTCATTACAAACAATTGCCGGTAAATGACGATAACCGTTCTGCCATTATCCGCGCTTTTGATAATCTCATTCGTTGTGTGGATTCGGAGTTGTTAAGTCCCATAGCTGCTGTTGCGCCTACGTCCGTAATTAAATTGCCTATATGTACTGACCCTGATGACCAACAATTTATGGAGCTGGCGCGCGATTTCAACGCTACACATTTGATTACTAAGGATAAAGCCCTATTAAAATGTGCTAAAAGAGTAGCGCAATACCACTCTTTTAAAATTTTTTCGCCGGAAATTTTTTTAAAAACGGTGGTGTTCTAATTTGATATGAAGGGTATTGCGAAAATTACGGCCTCCTTAATTTTTTCGCAGCATCACCAAAGAAAAATATAAAATCACAACTCGTCAAAGTGCTTTTCTATTGATGATTCTAAATTAGTCATCACAGAATTTTTTCCACTTTCAGGAATGGGTGCCACTTTACATGAAACCTTCAGCATCCCACTTTTTTTAACTACACCAGGTTGGGAATTTGATTTTATTTCACTGTTCAGCTGGTCCGTGGTGAAGAGTAATGCTGGATCCAGCTTCTTTAATATATTCCTGGCTTGCGTTCGAGAAGCCTCATCATTATTACCGTCATCTGCAGCAATCTTATAATATCTAATAGCTTTCAATTTCGTCTTCTCATCAATAAAATAGCTTCCCATACGCTTTAAATATATATCACCTATGTATAGAGCCAGCTCACGATGCTTATTGATAATCATTTTATAAAACTTAATTGCCCTATTTTCTTCATATAATTTTTTGGGCGAATTAAGTAATATCTTTTGGGAGCTAGTGAAATACTTATCTCCGAGCTCTTTTGCAGCATTTATATGGCCCATTTCAGCCGCCTTTTCGTACCATTTATTAATCATTATTTGTCGGTCCGCGCCTAAGATTCTTTTTTCAGGATAATCAAATGCATAATCTTGAGAATAAAATTTTCCCAGTTCATAGCAAGCTTCTGGAATTCCTCCATCGGCAGCTATTTTCAGATTGGTATAAAAAAGCTCGCAATCCTTGTAAAAACTTGCTTGCTTAGGCTTCCGCTTATTATGTAAGACGATTTCGTTGCCGGTTGACAGATGAGAAAGCAAAGGGTGTAGCCACATTGCAACCCAATAGGCGGCTTCCGGATATTCAGGCCCGGCAGCGTATCGAAAATATTGTGCAGCAAGCCCCAGTTCCCCGTATTCGCTAAGACAAAATTGTCCGTAACGAAACGCCGCGTAGGGGTATTCTTCCCCTGAGGCCACTAAAGATAATAGTTCTAAAGCTTGACTCAAATCTGGATCAACGACTATTCCGTCTTCATAAATCCGTCCCAACGCGTAGATTGCGTCACGTAGCCCCCGATCCGCAGCATAAGTTAAGTATTTAATAGCGTCGCTACACAGTTCCGGGTCCTGATGAGCCGTAGGGCTTTCTGAATATGCCGGGTCCAGTAGAAGTAACCCCACCATATATGCTGCCTTTACATTACCCCAATCAGCTGACAGCTTAAAATACTCAATTGCTACTGATTCATTCTTAGCAATTTCTAACTCTTTATTTCCAGAAAAATATAATTTACCGAGCCAATAAAGAGCTTTTGAAGAAGGTGGATTTGCTGTGGCAGCATTCAAGAAAAACTTAAAAGCCTTATACAGACTTACATCAATATTAAGGTCAGCATTTCCCTGAAGATAGCATTTAGCAAGCTTATACGACGCAGAGTGGACATTTGCTTGAGCCGCTTGCTCATAATAACGCCGAGCTATTACAAAGGATCCCCGCAGCTCTTCAATAACACCTAGGTGGTACTCAACTTTGGCTTTATTCACTGGACTTCCATTTGTTAATTCTTGTTCCAAGAACTCCTGCGCACTATCAATAGTACTTAAATGTTTGCAACATACATTGACTTGTCCAATACCTCGTCCTTCTAAAAACAGCTGGTTTCTAAATTCCATTGAACGTTCACACCCCATTTCCGTCGCCATAGCGAAACAAAGCGCGGCTTTAACATCTTGATTCAAATTGCGATGTATTTTGCCCAGGACGTGCGTTATGGATCTAAGAGCAATTGCCTCTGGTATCGAGTCAGAAGTAAATTGCAACTCCTCTGGTAATAAAGAAAACTGTGAATCAGAAAATATTGCCTCATCAACACAACCTATAAAATTGCCGTTGCTCCTTATTTTCGTCCTAATTATTACCTCTGTGAGATCCTCGATAGCCTCGAACGAGATACCAGAGGCACGCTCATAAATAGCATTAATTGTCTTGACTCCAATTCGAATATATTCGGCCGAGTCCAAAAGAAAATGGAATTGTTCCGGCAACAATGCCATTTTTTTATAGAACAACCCGTCAGCAATTCTACGGACATACTCGAGGTTGCCCATTATAATGGAATCAAAAAGTGAGACTGGATCCGCTTTGAACCGGGCAATTCTTTCCGATCTATTTAGTGGGTACAGAGAACATGTCGTGCTAGCAAGCTCGTAATTAACAGATTTTTTAGGACGCGATACTGATTCCATTATTTCTCCTTCTCTTTTGCAAACATAAGTTTTCACATTTATGGGCAGTATCTCGCATAAATAATGAGCACACTATTGTGGACTTCCACATTAGGCTGAGTTAAAACTTAGTCAAAATTGAGAATTAATGTTAAATTAGCAAAAATATGCAGAGCCCAGGAAACTTTGCAGATAACTAAACAGGAACAAGCGGTGTCATCCAAGCAAAAATTTCAATTAAAATTGCTAGATAAACAAGAGACACATCTCTGGCTCGTTGAAACAGCTAATCTGCCTGACACTTTTGACAGCCAACTGCTGTTAAAGCTCAGTCCATCAGAAAAAAAACACTTCAATACTTTACATATTCCGACCGTTAAACGTGAATACTTAATTACTCGAGCTCTTATACGAAGCGCCTTGTCCTATTATGCAGATGTTACGCCATTAGATTGGGAATTCGTCACCAATAAGTACGGATGTCCGCGGCTAGCACAACGATTTTCTAAATTGCAGTTAGCCTTCAACATCACACACAGCAATGGTGCTGTGGCTTGCCTAATCGCTCGTGGATATAATGTTGGACTGGATATTGAACAAATATCCAGAAAAACAAACTTTTCTGATTTTGCTGAAATGGTACTTTCTCCTTACGAGCAAGCTACTTTAAATTCTCAACAAATTGGAAGTGCCAAATACGATTTTGATTTTTTGCATTATTGGACGCTCAAAGAAGCCTATTCTAAAGCGCTTGGATTAGGACTTTCGATACCATTTACCCATATTATTTGCACCTTCGGCCCAGAGAAACCAGACGAATTATCCCAATTAGTAGGATATACTCAATTAAACAAAGACAATTGGCAATTTTTGCAAACTCCCATACTGAACAATCATCTTTTAGCAATAGCGATCCGAAAACTAACTGCTGAACCTGTTCCGGTTCGCCTTTTCAACTGCGAACCTGGATTTGATAAAGTTCATCCAGAACTTTACTTTCTGAAGGGCTCGGAACACATCCCTCGAGTATTTGTCAAGCAATGATGCAAAAATATGTCAAAGTTTTTCGATCAAGATTGCGGGCACTACTAGTTTCGTATTTGGCTCACGCACTAAGTGGAGTAAGTGGGGAGAGTATGGGTGACGGCAGAATAGACTTTTCAATTTTTATGGAACACCTCTAACATTTACATAATGATAGTGATATATGTTTGGAAATATATTTTCAGGAGGCCCAGATAGTTCTCTGGTTATCATCGAGAGGCCGACGTAAACAGTTTTACAATACTTCACCAGGCATTACATCAAGTGATAATTTCACTTATAGACAACCTACTGCGTAACCAATTTACTATACTCATTTAGCTTAAACTGCTTGGACTCCGATTTTCATTCTGCCAAATAGAAACATCTGCGAGTTTTGCGATCAGTTCATTCTTGTAACCGGCAGCACATTCTTTAGATATGTTCCACGGAATATTCAGGGAGCAGAAAAAGGCCGGGCAATTTTCGGAACTTGTTTATGGGTACACCGAATGGGCAAGATGGGATCCAAATTATTCCCGTATCTGACATTAAAGCGAAAGATGAATTCATCAACCGGGATTGCGAATAAAATAACTAAAGATGCCGCTCTTCAATTATCAGCACTAAGAAAGTACAGCATGAATTTGACCGGGACCACTGCAACAATCGCACTTTTGTTAAGCACTCTTTTACCAAACTTAACTAATTTAGAAGAATAACCCCCCGTTATGACAAACTTGCTTCCTGACTCAAATCGTTTGTCGAGATCGCGCGTCTATGATTTGGTTAAGATAAATGTCTACACATACAAAGATCAGCCCTCTAAACCCATTTATTCAACAACGCTTATATTGGCCCTGTTTTCTTTGGCAATCCGATCCTTCAACTTATCTTTATCAATTCGGTTTTTCAAGTCTTCCGTGACAGGAACATAGACCACACCCGCGGAAAGCGGCCGTGCAGTGCGTATAAAAGAAGCCAGAGGGAAATCTATTTTGTCGTTCACATAATCGTAGGTAACTGCCGTTATAATAGTCCCGGAAACATGCTCAATAACAATTTCGCTATCTGATCGTACGTGTGTATGCATATCAACGGACTTCAGATCAGCATATTGATTGGCAACGGAGCCGCGAATTAAGCAGGCAGCAGCTAAACAGAGACCGCCAGAGACCGCATGGGCATCATGACAATCAAAGGGCGTAAAATAACGTGATGTTATCGTGCCGCCGTGTTTTGCAGCAGCAACCATACATATTTTTGGATTGATTTTTCCCGTAACATCCCCCAGCCCCATTTTCTTTGCCGCTGCCTGGCGCACGGTTTCTAATTTTTCCATAAAATCTTTGTCATTATCTAATGACTCTTTAGATTCGTACCCTGTTTTTCCAATATGTTTTGCATTAATAATTACCATGGGTACAGCAACATCCACGCAACTAACGGAAATTCCCTCAATATCATCTACAACATTGCCCGTTGGCAGCAGTTTTTTTGTTTTTGAACCAACTGCATCAAGAAATGTAAGTTTGACAGGAGCGCCGGTTCCCGGGACACCATCAATGGTGGTACTCCCCTCATAAGTGATTTCACCCTGTGGGGTCTGAACGGTTGACTCCATTACTACACCAGTATTTTCATTAAAAATTTTAACGATAGTTTCAGGTTGAGTGGCTTTCACCAGTCCTTGTTCAATGGCAAATGGCGCAACGGCAGACAGCATGTTGCCGCAATTTAATGTTGTTTCAACAATAGATTTTTTAAGGTGTACCTGGCATAACAGATAATCTACGTCTATTCCCGGAATTGAAGAGCGTCCTACAATGACCACTTTGCTGGAAAGAGAATTCCCGCCCCCGATCCCATCAATTTGCCTTCCATCCGGAGAAGGCGAGCCCATAGCACGCAGAATAATATCGTCGCGCAGCTTTTCACTGGAAGGAAGATCATTTTTTAAAAAACAGGGGCCCTTCGAGGTGCCGCCACGATATAACATAAAAGGAATTTTCACTAGACCAAGCATAGTTACTTCACTTTCTTTAGAGGTTGGATTGGTTTGCACAGCGTGAGATAAGCACCTGCAAAAATTAACAGACCACCCATTACAGATTGCGTATCAGGGGTTAAGGAAAAAAACATGTAATCTAATAGAGCTGAAAAGATCACTGAGAAATAAATAAGCGGTGAAAGAGAAGAAGGGCTTTGCGCCTTTTTATATGCTTTGCAACGAAAGTATTGATTTATCAGACTGAACAACCCTACTGAAAATAAGCAAATAAAGAAAGGAAACTCAAATGAGCTGATTTTAATTGAAGTGTTATCAGAAAAAAATACATATGACAGAAATGCGAAAAAACTGGTGAACAAGTAAAGATAAAACATTATAACTAAGCTGTCTTCTTTTTTAGAAGAGATATAAAGGGTTAACTGCGAAACTGAAAATGCAACTCCGGATAATAACCCGTACATGGTATATTTATTTATTGCCCCTTTCTGAAGGTGAAAAATAAGTATTACCCCGACAGCCCCAACAAGAAGGCCTGCCCATTCTTTTACTAAAACTTTGTACCGCAAAAGAAATGAAAAAAATGTAGTGATGATAGGGCCTGTATTATAGAGGAGGATTGCTTCCGACAAGGGAAGCCCCTGAATGGCAAAAAAAAGCAGAAACTGTGAAGAGATTAAAGCGAATGATCTGGTAATACTTAATTTAAACGATGTTGCATTTAATTTAATGGAAGGCTGGAAGATAATTAGTAAAAAAATAAGTAGCACCAAGGGTACAAAAAATCTGACGAAAACCGTGGCATGAACCCCGATCCCAGACATCGACAGTTTGGCAAAAAAACTTGATAAGGACAAACTGAAGACTGCAAGTAACATGCAGGACGAAGGCGATTGCAATTGGAAAGAAACGTGTTTTTGTAAATTGCCAGCTAATTTCATCACTTCATAACCTTGTGTTGTTTTAGTAATATGCAAATCCATTCATAATTTTACGTGCAGTCCTGACAAAACCTGCTTTTTCAATAACTACACTATTCCCTTTTTGTTTTAAACTTAAGTTCACCTCAAGCATTCCACTTGGATGCTCAATTCTAAAAAAGTTATTTTTTTGATTATTATGGGGCGCAGATAATTTATTGTTAAGACTTGAGAAGATTGTTTTCTGGTTTATGCTTGCCGCTGCCAAAGCAATAGCGCCTGTTAAGGGTAATGCGACATGACAGGTAAATGGAATAAAAAATCGCGCACAAACATTTCCACGACTTACAGCAGAGCTGATAATGCATACTTTTGGTAATACGCTTTTATCAGCCGGAGGAAGACCAAGCTTTGCGCAGACTTCTTTTCGGATACTGGTTATTTTTTTCAGAAGCTCTTGATGCGTGTTCAATTCCTCTACGCTTTCTTTTCCGGTTAAGTTGAGATCCCGTGCCAAAATAATAGTCACTAATGTTGCACAATCAATAATAGTACAGGGTGTACCATTAATATTGTCAATATTATTGCCTGTTGGAAAAAGGGAGGAAGTAACAGCTCCCTCAGGTGAGAAGAAATTTAAAATCACTGGCGCTGCCGGACCACAAACGCCATTAATCAGTTCATCTCCTTTATAAACAGGAAAACCATCCCTAATTGGAAATACTGATTCCACTGTTTTTTTGGTATTAAGATTAAATATTTTTATATTTGCATGGCTATCTGTAGCTGGGCGGCTGATTACTCCGCTTTCGATTGCAAACTGGCCAACTGCCGCAATAATATTCCCACAATTTCCAGACGTATCTAAAATCTGTTTTCCACAATCTCCTTGTATAAATAAATAGCCCACATCATAATCAGGATGAGAGGATTTTGAAATAATTGCAATTTTATTTAAAAGGGGATCTTCCGAACCTATGCCATTCACCCCACGGGGCTCACCGGCGCCAAGCACCTTTAACAGAATTTGGTCTCGGTCCAGGGCATTAGATGGTAAGTCTTCCTCGATGAAAAATATCCCTCGAGAGGTGCCGCCTCGCATAATACAGATGGGTAGTTGGTTTTGCTTCATTATTTCTACCTAATAGGGCAGTCTTGAATAAAAAGGCTTTAACAACAAGCTTAATAAACTTGCGTCGTTACATTTTCCAACTCCAAATATTGGATTTTCTACTTTATAGATTGAGTCTGTGCTAACAGTCCGGAATATTCTGTCCCACCATGAAAAAATGAATCCATAATTAGAATGAATATAGGGCATTTTATTGCAGTGGTGAACTACATGAAAAGCAGGAAGCGTAAAGATATAACACAAATATTTCTCAATTTTAGTGTTTAAATAAATATTCGAATGATGAAAAAGACCATTGCAAAAACTAATAAGTTCAATGAAGAAAATCTCTTGGGGGCTTATATTGAATAAGACAATAACCGATAGTTTAAATGGCAATATTAATAGTTTTTCGCCAAAATGCTGTCTGAACCCCGTAGATATATCAACTTTTTGATCAAGATGATGTACCACATGAAATTTCCATAAAAACTTAACTTTATGCGAAAGAAAATGTGTGAAGTAATTCATGAAATCAAATACAATAAGTCCCGTCAGAAAATGAATAACAGAGTTTTGACTGTTAAACAAAAACCGGTAGGAATTTATGGGAAGGTTATGAAGGATGGGAACGATAAAAAACGGGATAAAGATCAGCCTGTAAGTAAAGCCAATACCCATATTTCTAAAGATCCTTTTTATTGCCGAGCGTTTATCTAAGATTTTTTCTACGTTAGAAAATGATCTTTTAAAAATTATTTCCCCAAGAATAATGACAAGGAAAAATGTAAAGGAAATCATAAAGGAAAGTGTCATAATTTTTGCAAGCATCATACCCTCCAAGCTTTTCTTATTATTAAATAACTATTTTTATATTTTTATTCATTAGTTTTCTGATAAAAATCGAATAAATTAAATTGGTTAGAGACGGGTGCAGATTTAGAAATGTAGTCATCGGTCTGAAATGCGCATGAAATCTCAGTTTTCTTCAAAAACGTAGACCGATATAATCTTTAATTAAGTGTAGAGCGAGGCTTTCAATTGGAATTCATTTTTAATAATAGCGGTCAGTACGTAAGTCGAGATAGCGCATCAGATTTTTGTCTCCACGGCATTCTCGCTATTGTCCAAAATGTATGATACACAAATGCTGCTTAATCCATTTGAAGAACAGTTCAACCTGCCAAAGACTTTTGTACAAGGCCGAAATTGTTGTTAGCAGCGTAGTATTATTAGAACACCAAAATCATCCCGGTATCAGCGTCTTTGAAACGAATACGACGTAGATATTCCGGATATTCCTTCGCCTTATATACCCTGAGCCATTCAAGATTCAGGACGCTAAACGAAATCCTGAATGGCGATCGATATATTTTGCCAATATTAATATGATGGACTTCGAAACAATATTATCTTCATTCACTCTTTTTTTCATCATACAAAGGTATGGAATTTAGTTTTTTTTAATATTTACAAATTGAATAAAATAATCAATTTTGTAGACGATATGCCGCAAAATCTTCTCCCGCAAGAAGGGACGCACTAGACTTCTTGCATAACCTATATTAATGGTTAGAATTCACTAGAATTCAAAAGGACTTTAAGAGATAAACTACAAGGTTAAAAGAAGATTTTCGTCGGGTAGCAGAGATTAAAAGGTCGACTTTCAGCAAGATGATTGCAATTCTTTTAGCAAGATGATTGCAATTTTAAAAGAGGCGGAAACAAAGAAGAAATCATCAGCAGGTAAGCCGAATAGTCTGAAAATGGAAGACCGATTACTTATGGTGCTGGAATATATGTCCTAGCAAAGACTTGATTCGACAGACAAGTTGACTAAGTCATGGAATTATTTGCAAATTGCACTTGCAAATGCGAGGCGTCCACGTATGTGCAGAGGCCTCAAACTTGGGCTGTCAAGTTATCTGAAGGTACAAATAGAAACAAAAAACCCACATCCTCCTGGGAGAAATGCGGGTTTCGTATTATCAGGTACTAGTTGAAACATGTTTTTGGCGGAAGGTGTGAGATTCGAACTCACGAAGGCTTTAACACCTCGCCAGTTTTCAAGACTGGTGCATTCAACCGCTCTGCCAACCTTCCAAGCGCGCTATTATAACGAGGTATTTATTACATGACTAGGGTTCGTGGAGAATTTTCATGAGTTTTTTCGTCAAAGATACCCTACATCATGAATCAGTATTGGCACTTTAGACGCTAAACGCTTGGGTAATATGAGCGTATTCAATTTCGTTGCACGAGCTACCACATTACCGTTCGCGTAATGACTGGTTACCAGCATTGCCTGGCTAATTTGTTTTTGCTCAATAATATCCAACCCATTCAGTTTTTGGTTGATCAATTCATAATCAGATAGCAAATAAACTTTACTCATTTCCGTCGCATTTAGTTTCATCAAGAACTCGAGTAACCGTTCTCCTTCAGTAAAATGAAATAATTTCATGTTGGGATTTTGTGCAAGTACAGCTGCAAAATGCGTGTCCCAGGCACCATGAATAAATTGATCGTCATCTAGAATTAAGACAGTTTGATCTGAATGTAAAACCAACTTAGTAGCTGCCCATTCCGGTTGAATAGTCTGCTGGAAAGTAACAATCATTCTGGTCCCAGCTCCTGGAACCGAATCAATTGCCAATGTCCCTTTGTTCTTTCTCACGGTATCAATAACTTGCGTCATTCCAATCCCGTGCCCATTTGGTTTGCCTTCCGTCACAGAAACCCCCTGAAGGATTTTATCGCGCACTATAGAAGACATCCCTTTTCCGGTATCGGAAACAACCATAACCACTTTATCGTCCTCTACCTCTAATCCAATATCAACTGTCCCCGGCTTACCTTCCAATGCATCAACCGCATTGTTAATTAGATTGGATAACATTCGTAGCCAATCTTTGCGGTTTGCCTGAATAAATGCAAAGTAAGCTTTTGAAGCAATATTGTGATTGAATACCACTGGTAGAGCGCTAAACTCTAATCTTTTTTCCGAAAGAATCGCCGACAATTCCATAAAAGTAAACAAAACATCGGGCGTCACATTCTGGGCATCAGATACATCATCTGCCTTATACTGCCTCAACAAATCATTGGCAATATCTTCAATTTGAGCGGTTGCCTGTTTTAACGTAATACGCTGTTTTTCGGGCACATCACTCAATCTCGGGATGATCATACGTAGGGCCGACAAAGGAGAAATAATATCGTGAACAACCTGGTTTACGATTGATCTAAATTGCTGGTGTTCTTTTTCAACGAGATCTTCCACTTCTTTTTGTGCAGTAACATCAATTGAATTTCCGACTATACCAATAATTCTCCCTTCGCTATCAGTCAATTGATTTTTAATACTGTAATAAGTTTTTGTATCGCCCGATGGCAATGTTATGGTTTCTTCTCCTTCAAAATGACCGTTTGTCAAGACAAGTTGATCTCCCATGGCAATTTTTTTTGCATCCTCGTCCGACAATAGGTCATAGACAGTTTTTCCTACAATTTCGTCTCGGTTTTTTAGCCCAAACATATTGACCATGAATTGATTACAACCCAAATATTTTTGGCCTGTCCGGTCTTTCCAATAAATACTGACATTAACCGTATCGAGAATTTGTAATATTTTTAGCTGTTCTTCAAATTTTTTTCTCTCAAGTTCAAGCAATTTTTTCTGATGGGTAATATCTAAGGAAGAACCAATTATTCCTGCAATTTCGCCCTCATCATTGAAAAAAGGAATTTTCTTGGTCAGATACGTGACTAACTCGCCCTTAATTGTTCCATATTCTTCCCCCTCAAAACTGCCATGCTTAAGTGCAAGTTTGTCATTTTCGATAAACCGGGATGCTTCATGTTCAGAAATCGAAAAGGCCTCGTAATCGGTTTTCCCAATAATTTCCTGTGCGCTCTTCAATCCAAATTGATCCAAACCACTTTGATTACAACCCAGATAACGACCGTTCAGATCTTTCCAATAAATATTTGCACTAACTAAATCTACTATTTTATGAAAATTTTTATCTGCAAAATCAACTTCTTTAAACATACCTACCTCCATTTGAACACTTTTTTGAGAGACCGCTGCAAAACTCTATTGCACGAGCCAAATATGGCAGTGCGCGGTGCTCGCAGCCCTACTGTACTCAAGTACCTTTCAACTGCTGCGCTCCATGCGCCTTGTCTTTAACGCAATCGCTATGGCTCCGCAAAGGTCTTCATTGATGGGCATTGATGGCAAATGATGTCATTTTTTAAATTTATTTAAGATAACCAAATGGCCGTACAAAAAAATAACGATGAAACAAAAAAAAGGTATTACGTAAGCAAATCTAATCTCTGCATGATCTGCAATGTATCCCATTGAATAAGGCGAAATTGCGCCACCGATCATCGTCATCATTAAAATTGAAGACCGACTTTTGGTATTCGGGCCAGAATTTTTGATCGCAATCGAAAATATGGTGGGGAACATCATCGACATACCAAAAAACATGCCTATTAGCGCCACGACTGAAAAATCTTTCCACCCAACAATAACGAGGCTACATAAAATCAAGTTTATTAAGCTATATAAACGCAATAACCACTCAGGTTTAATGTATTTCATTAACCAGGTGCTCAGGAACCGACCCACCGTGAAGATAAATAAGGATATCGATAGTAAAAAAGCGCCTTGCTTGGATGATAAATTTTCTCCATATTCAGTAACATAATTAATAAAGAGCGCACTAATCCCCACTTGCGCAGCCACATAACAGAACAACGCAGTTACACCCCACAATAAAGACCAACTCTTAAATAATGCCAGCGTGGGCCCACTACATTTACCTAAACTTTTATTATCATTCAATATTTCTGTGTTT
>JAJNBE010000092.1 GCA_021155915.1 Solimicrobium sp.
AAATGGTCAAGCTAGTTTTCGCTTAGGTTACTGAGTTAAACCTGCAGCGTTGGCTAACTCAACTTCTTCAAGTCTTGGAGTATTAAATCGAGTACCTCTGGAGGAACCGTTTTTAATACAGACTTTTCATCTTGTGGTATTACATCGGCGGATTGGGTTGAAAGAGCTTAGTAACGCAAGCAGACAAAAAAAAACCATCAAAATTAAAATCGGTCTAGACTTTAACGATATCGTGTTCATGTCAATAGTGCCGGACTGATCTTAATACAAATACTTTTCTAGAGGAATTAGCCCAGAATCTTCGCATTTCTCAGGACCATTTTCGTAGAAATCCGAAGAGATAATCTTTTATTACGCAAGCAGTCCGCATAAAGCTATTAAAAAAGTTCAATTCTTAAGTACATCGAATACTCCCCCACCAAATTTTCTCTTAACCATAAGATTCTTAACACTATCGGCAGGCAGGAAGATTGTACGAATCGCTTGAAACGCAGATATTAAATTCACCCGTATGCTTAAATCCTTTTTTTATCATACAGTTCTGAGCCTTCGCGTAAGAATTGTCATCCATTTTTGCATTCCCATGTGAATTATCAAATCCACACTCGAGCATTATTTGTTTAATGGTATCTGCGGAAACACCTACCTTAACCCATTGCTGATACTCCAATGGTGGAGGTTGAAATGGCTTTTTACCAAAACAGCCCGAAAGAGAAAGTAAAATTAGAATGCGGAATAACATTTTCGAATTCATATTTTTGTCTAATACTTTCTAACTGGCTGTAATACTGGTTGCGAATTTGGTAGCCACCTCCAAAATTGCCCGCACGCCTTAGCAATTGAATGCCCGTAACAATTATGTACAGTATTTTCTCCATAAACTGCTTTGATACCCTCTTCAATAAAACTACTCCCATCAGGAATCGTCCCCCCCGTACCAGGATTTCTGCCGATCAGTCCCCCGACGAAATCGGCAAGGTGATTCTCAAATTTCAAAACAGCCTTATTTTTATCGTCTAGATTCGTCATCAGGTCACGATTTTGTAAATGACTCAAAATAGCATCTGCCTGCTGTGCGCTATATGCTGGCCCAAAAAAATTAATGGTCGTTCCACTCAACGAGCCTTGTGCAATCGGTTGATTTTGTAGGGATTCCAGCGCATTCCCAATGGTTATTGAACCTCGGCTATGCCCATCCAAATGCAGACCGTCCTTTCCATATTGGTTCATTAAATTTTTGGTTTCCTCTACGGCATTAGATAATCCCATAAAGTCGTTTTCTAAATAGTATTGGTAACCTACGACCAATAATTCCGATATACCGTTAGCTGCTTCTGGATAATGGATTAAATATTGAGGGCTATCGTCAACGGTAGTATGTTGATCAGCATATTTAGCAGCAGCATCTTTGTCATTAAAAATTCCGTTGTTAGCTATGTGCACTTTGCCGTCTTTCCCAGCTTGTAGGCTTACCTTTTCTGTATCACTCAACTTTCGCTCGATGACCTTACCTTCTGCATCTTTTTCTACTGCATAAATATTCACTTTTTTAATAAATGCAGTGCGGTACGATTCATCCGTAAACTTGATCGCTTCAGTAAGGGCTGCTTGTTTAATCGTTTGATTTGCTGCCACCTTTTGTTTCATAGCTAATACATCTTGCTGTTTCGCTGCTGTATGCGTATTTTCCGTATCGCGATTTAAGCTGGCTATAGTTCTATCCGCATCCATTCCGGCTAATTCTTGTTGCATTTGATTGTCGCTAATAATGACGGTTCCTGAACTAATCGCACTGCGCGTGGTTCCTGTGGAAGAACCGGATTCATCGCTATTACTTAGTAAGGCACTGGCAATGGCCTTACTTGCGCCGTATTTACCTTGGGTAAGCATGTCGCTACTCAAACCGGAACTAGTACTATCAACATTCGCATGAGCATAATTTTGAATATCGCTTTGCGTTAGGGTTTGCGTAACCAGTATGTTTCTATCGGGTACCGCTGTGCTGGCGATTACTCCACCACTAAGATTAGTATTGCCATTCACATTAATAGCAAAACCGTCCTCACCTGCTTTGATGGCTGACTGTTCCCCTACATTGGCTAAGTCGCTGTTAGCTTTATTTTTACCGTAATTAAGACTACCAACAGCACCGTATCCGATTATTACACTACCGCCCAAACTTTCATCTTTGCTTCCATAATTGCTAGTATCTTGCAGACTCCGAATGTTGAGGCTTCCCGACCCTGACGTACCTACAGTAGCCAATACTTGTTTGGAATTGGTGACAGCACCAACTACGTTGGTGTCTCCCCCAGATTCCCACACCAACGTATTGCCAGCGTTTATATGGGTATTGGCAAAGGTGACATCAGATCCATCTGCATTACCTCGACTAACCGAAGCATTCGCCGTAAGGCCATAAGAAAAACCCTCTGAACCATAGGTCGCGGCTACACCAATGGCAGCACTACTCATCGAATTACGGCTGTTCTGGGCCCTGCTACCTTGAGCAGCGACTAAATTGATGTTGCCATCTGCTTTGAAAAATGTATTTTTTTCTGCCGTGATATCAGTCCCGGCAATAGTCAGATGACTGTTATTTCCCGCATTGGTCGCACTAATGCTGATGTCGCCTCCGGCAGCTAGATTTGAACCCATCACTGCACTTGTCTTTTGGGTGCTCTGACTTTCACCTTCGCTCGAGCCAATTGTCAAACTAACCGTAGCACCGGAGGTTGGGTTCTTGGCTGCACTAATGGCGCTATATACTTCCGAGGCGGCAGTAACACCTGCTAAACTTTTCATGCGTTTATCGTCAGTTTGGTTTGCGGCCGAACTCATTTGTCTGACTGTTTGCAAAGCAGTAATAGTCGGTGCAGAGACGCTTAACGTCAAACCACTTTGTTTAGTCTGGTTTTTGTTAGTCTCAATATAATTATCTTGTACGGCAGTGATATCGGCCGACTTAGCGGCGATATTGATATCGCCCGTCAATGCGATTACGTTGCTGCCATTCTGAGTATAATTATTGTCTGCAACCAGTGCTATATGTCCCTTGTTTGAGCCTATGGTGCTAGCGTTGCTAATTACTTGATTATCGACAGCGGTATTTTTTTCTTCTTTACTACCCAAGGTAATGCTCATGCCAGTACTAAATAGTCCCGAAGTAGATTCTTCCTTAAGATAACTACGCTGCGCCTTGTCCTGACTAGCGATAACGTTAATATTTTTTCTAGCAACCACAGCCACATCTTTATCGCCAACCATAGTGCTGCCGGTCACGTTAACATTATTGCCGGCAATGACCTGAATCTTATCGCCAGAATAATAAGTGGTCCCAAGCGATTGCGTACCTTGTTTATGTGAGTCCGTTGATGTGCTGCTAGAAGAAAGAAGATTGCTGGTGCTGATATAAGTTTGCTGTGCGTATTTACTTTCATTTTGCCCGGCGATGAGATTGACATCACGTCCGGTGGACAAACTGATTTCTCCCACAGAATTTACATAAGCGGCCTGGGCGTTAATATCTTGTTTAGCCAACATAACCAGATTGCCGCCTGTACTGACTTGAGTTCCCGCTATGTGGGTCTGGCTGATGCTTAAGCTATTCCGTTCATCGCCACGTAAGCTAAACGCGTCTTTTGTAATGAGACTTTCTAAGTTAAGGTCTCGTCCGGCAACTATGCTGGCGTTACCAGAGGTGGCAATTTGCGCGGCAGTCAAACTAATGTCGCGTCCGCTTTGAATGTTAAGCAGGTCAGCTTTCACACTTGCCACGTTATTCGCCCAGCGCCGTTCACTACTGAATCCGTGCTGTGCATTTTTATTACTGATTTGGTTTTCTGAAACAGTAGTGTCTAGAAGGATGTCACGTCCGGCCAACACGTCAACTCGAGTTCCGCCAATCTTGCCACCCTTATTGATGATGTCATTATCCGCAATGAGCACAGCGCTGCCATTAAACGGATTTGTACGTATGGTGCCGCTGTTAGTAATGTCAGTAGCACGGACTAACACACTATTCGTAGCGAGCAGGGTGCCACCATTTTTTATATTAGCTTTAACATTCAAATCAATATCCCGTCCTGAGATAATTGAGCCGTCCGATTCTAAATTGGTCGTGTTGATATGCGCTAAATACACTACAGGAACCAGCACCCTATCTTTGCTGCCATCTGGCAAGGTAACCTCTTGTGCGACTAGCCAAACCATATCAGAAGTCAGCAGCGCCATTTGGCTGGCGGTGAGTGCAATACCCGGGGTTAACTGGAATTGTTCCGCCGCCGTGACGCCTGATTCCATTAATGCCTGATATTGCTGCTCGTTGGTGCGAAAGTCACCCAGAAAACGCTTTCCGGTGAGTTGCGCGATCTGATCATTAATAAGTTTTTGCTCATAGAATCCATCGCCCAATCGCTTTTGTGCACGCTGCGGGTCGATTGCCAAACGGCTAAGCATATAGTCGCTAGATAAAAATATCTGATAGTTACTGAACTTAGGGTCGGTCTCGATCAAATAATTTGCACCTGGCTTGGTAGTGATCGGAAACAACAGGTTGTTATGAAGTGCCAAATTTGCAATGGGCTTAGTGACGAGGCCAACGGTTTCATGTATGCCAGCTAATTCTTGATTCTGTTTATTCCCAGTAATCGTGCTGATATTCCCTGTAGGTATCTGGCTCGTACCTACCCCTGTATTAACGGCGTCATTATTCAGAGGAGTAGCATGTTGATTGTCAAATTGTTGGACAATGTTAAGAGCGACATAGGTATCTGGTAAATATTCATCATAGGCTGCGTACCCATCATAATGGTCTTCGTCTTTACAATGGAATCCAAAGTTATTGCAACCTTCAACCACACCATGATGGAGTAAGTAAGAGCGCTCAGTAAAATAATTAACACCATCTCCACCGCGGTGAACACGAATTACTCCTGGCGCATCGCGATTCTCAATAGCATCCATCTCACCCACTAGAGAACCACCCGCCATGATGACACTTTTGTCATTGAGTATTTCACCGGACAGAATAAGGTCGCCTATCGCACTACCATCGATCAGATAATACTTCACATGACGATTCAAACTGACATCGCGTTGCAAATCTGTGGAAAAATGGTTATTCGCATTACTAATCTGTGCTACTTGCACATTGAGATCGGCCCCCGATTCGATAATAGCCGACACATTCTGCAGATCTGCTCCCCGTCCAGTGGCACGATGATTGTTATCTAACTTACCGCCAATGGCCATATTGCCGAGACTTTGGATTACTGCATGCTCCTGGTTGACGATCGTACGTGCACCTAAGTCTACGTTACGCCGCGCAGCAATTACACCGCCTTGCGGAATTTCTTCGTCTGCTGCCGGAGCGCCGTCATTTAGTATACTGTTGGCACCGATGGCGACATCATTACCATAAATACGTCCAATATTGAAAACAGCCTGCGTGGCTTTCAAGGTTGTCGCCCCTTTTCCGGAATTGATTAACGCTCCGTAAAGGTTGCTAATGTTGTCAGCGCTCAAGGTAAGATTGCCAACGGATTCCAGATTTGCAGTATTAGTTATCGCACCGGTAGCGGCAAAAGTGAAATCGCGATTGGCACGGAACAGGTTGTGCGCTGTAAAAGTGTAATCACCTTGCAGACTAATTATCGCGTCTTGTCCGGCCAGGACGCTTCCTTCACCGGATAAAGAGCGTGTTTGTACACCCAAATTTTTGCGACTGGCAATGACGCCTTCGGTGTTTACAATGCTGCTCGCGGCAGAAAATACGATGTTGCCAGTTCCGTTGTCTACGCTATTTTCGGTGCTGTTTCGTGCGTTTGCTGCACTACTGACGATACGACCTTGGGTGTTGTCCATATTGGCAACGTCCAGAATGATATTTCCTGACGCACTGATGCTCCCCTGTTGATTAATAACGCTTATGTTACCCTGTCGGAGAACCAGGTTTTTTTCGGCAAATAAACTGCCTTGGGTGTTATTAAGACTATCACCGACTTGTAAATTCAAATCACCGGCTGTAATGACTTGGCCATTTTGAATATTGTATAAGCTGCCCGTATTCAAAGTGATATCACCGCTTCCCCCAATAATTCCAGCTTCATTGTCGATAGACAACTCTCCCCGGATTAGGGCATGACCGCTGCCACTGTGGGCAATGCGGCCTTGCATATTATTGATCTGATGGCTGGTGGCTAGCAACGTCGGCCTAGCTGGGTCAGCAATATCGCCATTACCATTAGCTTCAATACGTCCAGATTGATTGTTGATGATGTTATTCGCATCGACATAAATGGCATTATCACTTTGAATAACTCCATTCATATTAATGATTGAACCATCAGCATGAATTTGCAGATCATTTTTGCTGTAAAAGATTCCGTTGCTGTTATCAACGTCAGTAGCATGGGCAGCGATATTTCCAGCGCTGCCAACGAAGCCGCTTACATCAGTGTTCTGCGTATTGGACAGCCTCTGCCCTAATTGCAAATTGAGCGTAGACGTGCCTAAATTTTGTATAGTACCCGCATCATTAATGAGGTTATTAGCATGCAGATCCAAACCGGTTTTCCCTTCGATTTTTCCGGTGGTGTTATCGACATTGCCAGCCACATTCAAAGTCAGTTCAGCACCACTCACATAACCGTGATTACTGTTATTCATGTTCCCGCTGGATGTAAAAGTCACTACACCTTGCCCGAACAATTTCCCGCTCTGATTATTGATATCGGATGCCGAAATAACTAAGGCACCGTTACTCACTACTGTACCTTCGGTATCATTAAACTCACGCACAACGGATATCAGCGTATTTCCGATACCCGACTGCATGATTGAGCCACCAACGTTTGATAACCTATTCGAATGCATAATAATCTGATCAGTTTTAATCAAACCTGCATCATTAATAATGCTACCCGTTGCGCTAAGCGTGGCGCGGCCAGCCGCCTCTAATGTAGCTTTTTCATGGTTAAGGTCCCCGGCGGTAGCAGTCAAGCTAACGTCGCCCTTGGTGCTAATGGTAGCCGCTGCATTTTCGTCAGCGAAACGAATTTCTGAACCGCTTATAAACATATTACTTCCCACCACACTTTTTCCCGTGACAGAAATTGACCCGGCAGCGGTGAGCGTCATAACTCCTGCTTCTGCTACCTGACCGGTTGCATTGATACCCGATGCCAGATCGCCGGGAGAGCTAATATTGTTCGCATTGACGGTTAGATCATGTAATGCCGCTAAGGTGCCACTATTCGCAATTTTTCCATTGCTCGCTATATTTACAGATTGTTGTCCGTATAGCGTTCCGACGTTGCTAAAGTCATCGTTGGAATGTAAATGGATCTGCCCTGCTGCGCTGGTTTGCCCTTGCAGGCTAATTTTTCCGTGAGCGTCTATGCTCAAATCACCGGACGATGCTGAAATTGCACCGAGTGTTTTGACGCCGACGCCGGCTTCAGTGCCAACCAAAATAATCTTTTGAGCATACATTCCGCCTAAAGCAGAGGAATCAATACCCACTGTTGGCCGCTCACCTTTACCGGCCATTATTTGTACGTCAAGATTTGCGTAATCGACCTCATTACTCCCTGCCACGATATTAAGCCGTTTGGCCCATAATACTTCATTGATTTGAACGCTGCGGGAGATCAAATCAAGTTGGTCTGCTTCTGTTGCATTCATTCCGCCTGAGCCAATACTGATATCGCCGGTACTCACCTGAAACCCAGCAAGATTTCCAGCACGGCTAAATGTCGCTGTACCAGTAGTAAGCGTAGCGCGTGAGGTATTAAGAAAACCAGCGCCTCCACTCACTGAAATGCCATTGGGGTTAGCTACAATCACTTCTGCGCGTTGACCAGCGACTTCCATAAAACCCTGCAACTCTGAGCGACTTGTACTCATTACTTCGTTAAGAATAATTTTTGCGCCAGAGCCACGTGCAACGTTGGAATTACCTTCGATATAGCCACCCAACTGAGTCTTACTTACCGTTGCGCTGTTGTTGAGGATAACGCCATTCTTATCCACATTAAACTGGTCATAACGATTATGGCTCAACCCGGACGCGTTCGGTGTGACGATCTGGACTACAGGTCGTCCATTGGCACTTTGATCAATAATCGGTTGCTGTTGGGTACCATTTTTGTACGCCACCATTTGCGCATGCACAGCCGTGGAGGGAGCAAACAAAAGGGTTGTAAGCAAACTTAGTATTGCAATGCTCAACGACCTCTTATTTGAAACTGGTGCATTAGCCATTGAGACGCTACCAATATTGAAAGATTCGCTCTTTGTTTTCACTCGACCTGAAACCTTTTCAGCAACCGCAATGAAAGTACCGATAACTTGACTAAAAATGACACGGTAAGATTGTTTGTTCATGGGTTTTTTCATTGAAATATTTATTGCGCATCTTCCATAACAACAAATGCTGTTGCCAATTTTTTAAGATAAAAAAACGTAATTATTTGCCGGAGACAAATATCGTACGCACGTTGTCCAGTCTTATTGTTTCCATGAGCCTGGTTATATTAGCCATCTTCCACTTATCGAGAACGACACCATTTATGAACGGCACTAAACAGTTGATGGAAACCTTTGGAAAAACGTATCCCATCACCACAGCGAAGGTTTGTGGCGATGAGAAGAAACGATATAAATTATTGTTTAACTAGAGCAAAAGAAATGAATTGATCTCGGGTGGTAAATAGAGATGGTGCAGTAATACTCCCGCTATAGTGAATAACTCCCCCCAGTTCTTCAGCATTTTTTCCAAAAAAGCCGAGTGCATTCTCGCGAACAGCTAATCCAAGACCACTTAACGGTTGGGTTTCCGAAATCGACTGAGAGAAGTTATTCCCGGACAAATCAAGATTAGTTAATGTGTAGTTAGCAGCAATTTGGCCAAGATCTACAGCGGGGGCAACATTACCCACCGAGTTAATAAATTGCGGATTCGGTGCAACGACAACATCGATTTTTTTTGCTGAATAATCAACCGTAGCCGTCACTTCAGAAGTAAAAAGAGCATAAGTTGCTACAGCAGATGTCTTCAAAGTGGAATCAATAATGTATTGGAATGCTTTTCCTACATACTTAGCTGTTCCATTTGCGGGCCAGTTTTGTGCACTTAGTTTCTGCACATATCCCGGCAATCCGAACCCAAATAAGCTGGGATCAGCGCTATCTCGCCAGAATACATTTTGCACATTTCTAGTTATGCTCGGCGTAAGAATATTTATTTCCTTATGAACAGCACCTTTACTGATCGTAAATAAATTTCCTTGAAGTGAGCCGCCAGCCAGGCCTGAAGGGAACGTAAAGTTGTAATTAAAAGTAGGATTACCAGGTATCTGTTCTGCGTTTGTAAATGTGATGTTTGCGCTCGAATCGAAAGTGGCCCCCAATTGAAAGCCGGTGGTATTTGAAGGCGTATTACTAAATAACTGCACATCTAAACCCAGTCGATCAAACGGCGTCGTTGCACCCGGAGGTATGATGGGTGGAGTGACGATGGGATCATTGACTGGATTAAGCGAATTTTGGCCCGCTTCCCCTCCTCCACTCCCGCCGCAAGCACTCAGCATGCCAACCAATATCAATCCCACTAACTTAGATAAATTCAGACGTGTTTTTATTTGCGTATTTAATTGCATTTCTAGTTCCCTTGTTGTTGTGATCAATACTGAAAGGTAAGACTAAATCCCAAAGTAGGAATCGTCGTTTTAAATTGCTTCGGTCGGTAGACTGGCCAGCTGGAAAATAGGTCATAACTCGCACCTTTATAGGTGCCACGCAGACCTAACGTCGCACCGGCGAGCGTGTCGCCGACGAGAAGTTTTACGCTGGGGCCTAAGACTTTGCCTATATCCAAACCTAGATAGGTTGAATGCATACTGTTAGCAATCGGTATATCGAGGGGAATGTTAAGTTCATTACGAAGATAAAATCCACGTTCTGCGGTGAGCGTTAACTCGCCGTCAAAACCACGTACGGTGTATCGGCCTCCGATCGAAAACTGGTCCGATGTATACAAGGGAGATTTCGACCTTTGCCCTCGTAACGTGCCGGTATAAGTAACGGATTTCGAACCTACCGAAAAAGGCACGTACAGAGTTGCATCAATAGTTTGTAACGTGTAATGAAATGTAGGCTCATCAATAAAATGGTAAGCTTGGAAAGCGTCTTGGGTAGCTCCACTAGAACCGTCCCTTTGGCCGCCGAACCAAGAGGCTCCCCAACGGTTAAGTAAGCTTAAGTCAAGTTGCGCCTGACCAATATAATGCTTGTGTATCCAACCTGCTTCCACATAGGTGACATTGCGTTTTTGAACATCAATCTCCGTGTCATCAATAAATGCATGTGACCAACGTTTGCCTATATTGAATTGCCAGCTATTTTTTTGAGTCTGGTCGCGATGAAAGACGTAGTTAATTTTGAGATCAAGATTTTGAGATTTGCCACTTGAATTATATGATTGGTTTTTACCTGCAATCTGTTGATGGTAATCATAATCACTTGCAGAAAGACTGCCATACCAATAGCCCATCGGCACAGCATAATAAAGGCTGTGAGCTTTGGTACCTCGTTGTTCTCCCTTCCGATTTGCGTCGGTATTAACGCCAATATTAAACATGTCAGACAAACCGAATAAGTTATCGATCGCAAAATTACCTCCTGCTTGCAATTGCCCGGTTCCTCTGGCGCCACTATTGTCAAAATTTGCGCTAACCTTCCACGCTTTGCCGCGCTGCATTGTTAAGACGACATCGCTCTCTCCGAGAATGTCAGAGGGAAGGATCTGCATTTCAACCTCTTGATTCGAAACACGCTTCATCTGCTCTAACCCTTGCTCTAACTCGCGCAGATTGAGCAATTGTCCAGCTCCGGTTGGCAAGGCATTACGCCAAGTTCCATATAGTGTCGGGTCACCAAAACGTATTTCGTGAATCATTCCGGGCACGAAAGTCAGTGCCAGTTCACCAGAAGATAGCTCTTGCGGCGCTACCCCAACGCGCGTTGTGCTATAATCTTTTTGCAAAATCAAATTCGACAGACGTCTAACCATCAAATTTAATCCTTCCTGACCCACACATTTGCCGACATAGTTCTGTAAATAATTCTGAGCAAAAAAGAATCGATCTAAAGGCAATGAACTAGCCCCAATGCGTTTGGTTAGTTCGGATAACTGTGATGGACTTTGAAGTGTTATTTGATGAAGAGGGAAACAGTGAGCGTCAACAGGTAAATTAAACGAATTATTTTCCACCACTGCCTCTGCAGTAAAATTCACTTTTGGTTCCTGGAATAAGCGCTGCCTATCTTGCGCCTCCGCTTGTGCGCGCCGCCGTTGTTCTTCCTGGTCCGGCGTTTGGATGACTTGGCTATAAGAAACTGGAAGTAATAATGAAAAAGTGATTAGCGATTGAAAAAATAAAGCACAGACCTCAGAAAATATTGCGGAAAGAAGTGGTAACAAAACGCGAACGGGCGTAGCTTGATTTTTTCTTGTTATGATCATTGCATTCTTGATGGAAAAATAGTTACTATAATTAATTCATGGCTCTCCTGATTTATCAAAAAACTTAGTTTTCAAGTAACCTAAAGACATAGTCAAGTCTTATCAATCCGGCGCAAATTGCTAACAGGCTGCGAAATGTAAAGGACGAATTAAGGGCTTAAAAAGAAATAAATTTGAAACAAGATCACAACCTATTTCGATAGATATTAGCGTTTTATATTTATTTAAAATCAATATTTTTCGAAGAGAACATAGTAGGTCAGTTACTTATTTTTTCCATCATACAAAGGTATGGATTTGATACTATTGTTGGCTCTGTATAGTTTTGAATAGAAATATGATTATCCGGTGCGACGCCCTTTTGCGCGCAAGAGTCCTTAGCAGGAATAGCCCGAAAAAGCACCGGGTACAAGTTCCTTTCTCTTTGAGGGGGAAGGTTAGGATGGGGGTAGAGTCGTTTATAGTCGAACGGCGTATCAATAAAGAGGTGACTTCTTACGAAAGCCCGGTAGGATTAGCCCGTGCGTCGGTTTGAAAAAAAATGATGTATTGAGTAATCTAAACAGGGCCTTCCTAGCTTTCCCCCTTAAAGGGGAAGGAACTAACTTGGCAGTGTTTAGTGCGGATGAGTAACAGCAGTAATTGATTGGCCATAAAAAAGTCACAACGTAATCGGCACATCCCATGTGTAAAATGAAATTCAAATAGCCATCGTATTCTGTATAGAACCTTCTTTGATAGTCTTCAATACTTCCCTGATTTAATAGCTTTATATATAATCAGTGAGCCGCTGCTCTTGCCACATCAATAGGAACAACCGAAGCCATCTGCTTTGGCAAAATTTTAACCGCTAACAAAATAGCCCTATCTCTTACCGTAGCATTGGAGTAATAACTGGTGACGAGAGTGGCATTTTTAATTCCGCTTTCTTCAATAACCTCCAATCCATTTTTATCCTGGCGCAATAATTCATAATCGCTTAAAAACACAGTGCGATCTTTATCCTGTTGATCTAAACCGTTGAAGAAATCCAACGCTTCCTGCCCATGTTTAAAATGATGTACGCTCAAGGTTGGGCATATCTTCAAATAGAGAGCAAAACGGGTATCCCAAGCGCCGTGAATGGATTCGTCATCGTCTAAAATGACAACGATACTATTCGGCGCCAGATGAATAGTCTGAGCAATCCAGGTAGC
>JAJNBE010000025.1 GCA_021155915.1 Solimicrobium sp.
ACTGCATTAATTTCAACGCTACTTTCATCGTAGGCGGTGACGGTCTGATAGGATTGATTTTTGATATTTTGTAGCTTCATTTGATTTGAGCAAGGCGTCAATGTCACTGATGGAAATTTGGCATTGTAGCGTGTTTCTGGCGCAAAAGAGGACGCAGGATTACTGCCCGGCAGATAAGCAGCGAAAGCAGTGAAATTAGGCGTATGTGTTCAAATTGTTTTCAAAAGTGAGGTTCAAGATTCCCTAATGTGCCTGAGGGTGAGATAATCACTACTTGATGTCACTACATTGGACAGAATCTTGATAGCTTTCTTAGACCCGTTTTTAAAACAAAGTCAAAAAAAATTGGTTCATCTAATTCTATCAATTTTAACCATCCCAACTTTGGCACAAGACATTAAAACAAATCAGATTGTGCAGATGGAAGAACTGACTAGTACCGAAATGCGCGACCGACTGGTCAAGACGCCTGCAATGACAATCTTGATACCAATAGGGGGCACTGAGCAGTCGGGTCCATACATTGTGTTAGGCAAGCATAATTCTCGCGCCCGGTATTTGGCAGAAAAAATAGCGCAACAATTAGGTAATGCGATGGTTGCTCCGGTCGTCAGCTACGTCCCCGAAGGCTCAATTAGTCCGCCGACTGTCCACATGCGTTTTATGGGAACAATTTCTATTCCGCCTGCTGCGTTTAACAGTATGTTAGAGGGCGCCGCGCGTAGTTTTAAGCAGCATGGTTTCCAAACAATAGTTTTTTTAGCTGATCATGGCGGTTACCTAAAAAATGTGGAAGCAGTTGCAGAGAAGTTGAATTTGGAATGGCGTAAAGATCAGCGTACACAGGTTATAGCGTTAAGAGATTATTATCGGTTAAGCTCGGTAGGATTTGATTCTGCATTGAAAAAGCTTGGTTTTGAGAGTGCTGAAATAGGGCTACATGCCGGATTGGCAGACACGGCCTTGATGATGGCGGTGGACAAAAATGCGGTTAGATTCGATGCCATGACACATAGCATCAAACCTACCATACATGATGGGGTAAATGGTGATCCCAAGCGCGCTACAGCTGAATTGGGTCAAATCGGTGTGAAGCTAATTGTGGATGGTTCGGTTTCAGCAATTAGGGCCTTACAGTCGAATTATCAAAAAAATCGACGAGATTCTTATCTCAATATTTATACAAATACCAAATGAAAAAATTATCCCTTATCGGACTGGCACTCTCAGCAGTATTAGCTGCCGTAGTTATTTTTGCTTGTTTTAAAATAAATTCTTCCAAGAACTTGTCAGCGGTTGCCCCTGAAGCCAAGGCAGAGGCCGTAATAGCTGCGGCAACTACTTTTGCAACCGCCATAGCACCTCAGCGCATTGCAACAATCGCTGGCATGCCTCCCGTTATTGATTCTGAAAACTTGTATAGTGAAACAAGAGAGAGTGGATTGAGTTCGGTTGTAAAGAATGATTTGCTCCGGGTTTACGTCCCCAATCTTCGTTCCAACAGCGTAACGGTTATTGACCCAGTTGCAATGAAGGTGGTGGATACCTTTAAAGTTGGCGTTGCTCCTCAACATGTGATTCCATCGTGGGATCTGCGCACATTATGGGTGGCCAATAATGCTGAGGGTACGGATAATGGGAGCCTTACACCGATTGATCCCCTTACTGCAAAGCCAGGTAAAGCGCTCCCGGTAGATGATCCTTACAATATGTATTTTTCACCCGATGGAACTTCCGCAATTGTCGTAGCAGAAGCAAAACATCGTTTAGATTTTCGTGATCCCAAAACGATGAAATTGCAGTATTCCATTGATGTGCCAAAATGCAAGGGAATCAATCATGCTGATTTTTCAATCGATGGAAAATACGCGTTGTTTACCTGCGAATTTGCCGGGAGTATCGCCAAGCTCGATCTAGTTAACCGTAAAGTTTCCGGCTATCTGACACTAACTATGCCAACTACACGTTTTAGGTCGGTGCCAACCACATCCGGCACATTGGCCGATACGGAAATCTGTAGCTCTAAACAAGGTATGCCTCAAGACGTTCGTAGCTCTCCAGACGGCAAGCGTTTTTATGTGGCAGATATGGAGGCCGACGGTGTCCATATTATTGATGGCGATAATCTTATTAAAATTGGATTTATAGCGACAGGTGTTGCAGCACATGGGGTTTATCCGAGCCGAGATGGAAAACATTTTTATGTTTCCAACCGCGGTTCGCATCAAATTCATGGCGGTAAAAAAGGTAAAGGTAGTATTACCGTGATTGATTTTGCCAGTGAAAAAATAATCGCTCAATGGCCTATTCCTGGCGGCGGTAGCCCTGATATGGGGAATGTCAGTGCGGATGGGAAAGAATTATGGCTTTCTGGTCGTTTTGATGATGAAGTGTATCGGATTGATACGCGCAATGGAAAAGTGACCAAAATTGCAGTTGGTCAAGAACCGCACGGGTTAACCCTCTGGCCGCAGCCAGGTCGTTATTCGTTAGGACATACTGGTAATTTACGTTGATATTAATGAGCATTAGCTATGGAAGTTATTACTAAAGTTATTGAATTTGAGCGTCCTCAAATGGAAAAAGAGCCAAGCTCTGTTGGTAGCAGTGTTGGACAAGCTTGGGCGCGCGTGCCAGATGCACCAGCGAGTGCAGAAAAAATTATTTTGAAAGACAAAATTCGCCGGTTACTAAAGGAAAAGCAGGCGGTGTTGGTCGCACATTATTATGTGGACGCCGATATCCAAGAGTTAGCTGATGAAACCGGTGGCTGTGTGTCAGACTCATTAGAAATGGCGCGCTTTGGACGCGATCACGGAGCAACTACACTGGTGGTAGCCGGTGTGCGTTTTATGGGCGAGACGGCTAAAATTTTAAGCCCCCACAAGCATATTTTGATGCCTGATTTAGCAGCAACCTGCTCGTTGGATTTGGGTTGCCCCGCGGATGAATTTTCCGCTTTCTGTGATCTGCATCCTGACCGTACAGTTGTAGTGTATGCCAACACTAGTGCGGCAGTGAAAGCGCGGGCAGACTGGATGGTTACTTCTTCTATCGCTTTGGATATTGTGGCTTATTTGCACTCACAAGGAAAAAAAATCTTGTGGGCCCCGGATAAGCATTTGGGTGCTTATATTCAACAGCAGACGGGCGCCGATATGCTTCTGTGGCAAGGTTCTTGCCTAGTACATGACGAGTTTAAAGGTATTGAGTTGGGGCTGTTACGTTCCGAATATCCCGAAGCGAAAATTTTGGTGCATCCCGAATCACCCCGCGATGTGATTGCTTTAGCGGATGTAGTTGGATCGACATCTCAACTCATCAACGCCGTAAAAACGTTACCTGCTTCGACCTTTATTGTGGCTACCGACAAAGGTATTTTTCACAAAATGCAGCAAGTCGCTCCCCATAAAATACTCATTGTCGCGCCAACCGGTGGAAACAGCGCAACCTGCAAGAGTTGCGCCCACTGTCCGTGGATGGCGATGAATGGTTTGCGAAATTTGGCAGAAACATTAGAGAATGGAACTGATGAAGTTCAGGTAAATGAGGCTGTCGGATTTGCTGCAAAGCGTTGTATTGACCGTATGTTAGGGTTTGCGGCGGCTAGAAAGATGAATGTGCGCCCCGGTAGTGATCTGGCAACTGAACAAAAATTATTTCAAGGAATTGGCCCTGCATGAACTCATCCGACCGCTCAGCTAATTACTCGGCTAATTGCACAACAAGCTACTTAGCTAATCAGTTAGTAAATTCCCACGCACCATTCGATACCGCGTTGGCCACAGCACTTCATGATAATGTACAAGCTGCTATTAAGGAGGATGTGGGTGGCGCTGATGTGACGGGATTACTTATTTCTGATGTATCGCGGTTAAAAGCGCGGGTGATTGTGCGTGAAACGGAATATAGAAGCATGGTGTTATGTGGAGCTCCCTGGTTCGAAGCGGTAATGTTTCATTGCCATCCGGAAATAAAGATTCAATGGCACTATGCGGAAGGTGACGTCATGGAAGCGAATAGTAGGGTGTGTGACATCGAGGGTCCGGCACGTGCCTTACTAACAGCGGAACGTAGTGCGCTTAATTTCTTACAATTGCTTTCAGGCGTGGCCAGCAAAACCCGCCACTATGTTGATTTAGTTGCTGGATGCAAAGCCGCGATTCTCGACACCCGTAAAACGGTTCCAGGATTGCGCTTGGCACAAAAATATGCGGTGCGAGTTGGTGGCGGGCAAAATCAGCGCCTAGCACTTTATGACGGTATTTTGATTAAAGAAAACCATATTGCTGCTGCGGGAGGTATTGGGGCTGCTCTGAAGGCTGCTGTTGCCCTAAATTCTGGCGTCACCGTGCAGATTGAAGTTGAGAGTATTCTGGAATTAAAAGAAGCCTTAATAGCCGACGCAAAATCAATTTTGCTGGATAATTTTGATTTAGTTACGATGCGCGAAGCTGTAAATCTGTCAAATGGTCAGGCGATTTTGGAAGCATCGGGCGGAATTAATGATAGTAGCGTTCGAGCCATTGCTGAGACGGGGGTGGATCGTATTTCTATTGGTAGTTTGACTAAAGATATTCAGGCAATAGATTATTCAATGCGTGTGTTATAAAAAATTTAAGTATTCAAATTCACCTATGAGCTTGTCCATCCCTTAGAAAAGAAATTACTGTTAGGCGCTATTTCTTAAAGTCTCTGCATATATTGAGTTGAGTTAAACTTTATTACGAATAGAGCACTGATATTACGATAAACAAGACCCTGGTTCCAGCTTTTCCCCTTTCGGAACTGAGACTTCATCTCTCCTCATTTTATAGTTCGTGTATTTTCTGAGTTTCCGCTAAGTACCACCTTGAATGCCCGGCTGGATAAAAGATAAAAATAATAAAAGAGACCTTTGCACAGCCGTGGCGAACGATCCAAAGACGAGGCGCACGGAGCGCAGAAACTAAAATGTACTTAAGTACATGAGGATTGCGAGCACCAGTGTGTAACCCTGAACGCCGTATATGGTGAGCGCAGTAGGAGGTGCAGAGGTCTCTAAAATCCCATTTTGAGAGTACGCTTCATACGTAGGGGATATCCACAATATATTCCCGTTCCCATGTGACCGATAATAGTGTTATCGGATTGCTGCGATATATCCTACTTCTCGGCAGTTAGGATTGTGTTGGATCCATTTGACTCTCCATCTCCCAGTCTATAAGAGGTTATATGTTACCAATTTCGCCATTTAGGAACAGTGCTAAATTACTTTCAGCTATATCTACCTCGCACACCGACATGTTACGGCAGATGTCATTAGGGCTTCGGAGACATGAACTAACACAGGATGAGATTTCAGATCCAAACTTGGATAACTTAATCGACAGAATAGCCAGAAATCGCTCATTGTTGGATGATTTACTACTTAACGATCGATTTCAAAATATTTTTATTCTTATGCGTCAAGAGAGTGTACCGGACGAACTACTTTTAGAATTTTTTACTGGAAAGGTTAGTCTGGAAGAATGTTTAGGCGAGGGTACTTGGAGAGTGAATTTTTTAGTTAGAAGTTATGGTGAGTTTGAGGCCGGTTATTTTGATAACTCACATTTTTTAAAAAGATCGTTAGCGAGTTTATTATCTTCCATTTTTAGTAGCGGTGTTTTTGAACCGAGAGCGAAGACCAGTTCCAAGATGATTACTATGATCAGAGCAATTGAGGCACATAGCAGTTCAAAAAATCTTCATTTGGAGGATGCTGATTTTTGCAATACCAACTTGTCAGGAGCTAACTTTAAGAGTGCATTTTTCGTTAATGTTGGCTTCACGGGAGCTAACTAAATCAAGGCTGACTTTCAAGGGTCTCATTTGCGTGAGGTTAGCTTTGTAAGGGCTAACTTATTTGAGGCTAATTTCTTGGGAGCTAATACCGATGGCGCTGACTTCCATGAAGCTAATGTGACGGGGACTAAATCGATCGACCCTACTATCTTGGCCATGGCAAAAGTGCAAGCACTCGAAAAATACAAGTTGTTACCGCACGTCATTGGCCCACATATTTTTCAGGGAAATAGTTTTCCTTCAGACCTTATCAATAAAATAGGGAGCGACTTAGTTTGGTAACTTATAAGTCTACCGGTTTTACTACCTAGCCAAACTCTTCCGTAATGGCTGCTAATGAGCGCGATTCAAACGGATACAGTTGGTTGTGCCCAACCTTGCCTATAAGCCTTTGAATAATTCAAAAAATTCGAAATGTCTGGTTTTTGAATGTAAACGACTAATGAAAAAAGCCGACTTGTAAGTCGGCTTTTTTCATTAGCGGATAATTATCCGCTATTTTTGTTATTACTTAGTTGCAGCAGGAGCCGCAGGAGTAACAGGGGCAGCAGGATCAGCAGCAGGTGTAGCAGGAGTCTCAGCTGGAGCTGAAGATGTAGCATCTGTTGTCACTGTTACTGCAGGAGCTGCAGCTGGTGTCGGCGCTTCTACCTTAACTTCAACAGCTGGTGCTGGTGTTGTTTCCTCTTTTTTGCTGCATGCAACTAAAGCGATTGCTAACAGAGAAACTAATAAAAGTGATTTTTTCATTTTCGGACTTTCTGTATAAAGGATCAAATTGGAGATTAAAACAAAGGGCAGATCGAAATTTGCGATGAATAATTACCGGTAATTATCGCTCAATAGGTTTTTTCTCTAATTTCACTTATCGTAATAGCGAATTATTGAAACTTTCCTAGCCCGGTATTATAACGATTTTTTTGTATGCAATAGTATTTTGTGTTGTTTTTGCGTATTCTGATGAAAGACACCAGCAAGAACTTGCCTTTTACAATCTGGTAAACATAATTCTCAGTCTGTAGGTTTGGAGCAATGCGACACGGTTATCTACGTTTACACACGTTTTTTTGTTTGGACCTTTCGCTTCGTATTCAATTAAGGAAAAAGCGGCTAACTGCTGTGGTTATCAGATAAATGGATCCACCCGTCTTCATACCAAAGGCATAAAGTTTCTTGCATATCCATTGACGCAAGAGCTAGAGAGTCTCCCTTTAGTGCCCGGGTATTAGCAAATTGAACAAGCAATTTACTGTCAACGCCGTCGACCTCAAATGATTCACCATTCATAAAGATAGTTTTTGAGCAATAAAGCATTCGAGATTTTAATGCCAAGTGGATCCCATGTTTTTTAGCTGCCAGTAAAAATTTGGCGGGGCTGAGAGGCTTTTTAGGAAGGTCAAAAAAGACCGAGTGTTTAGGCGTTGAGAGATATTCACCTGAGAAAACAGTAATATCTTCTTTGGTAAATTCTACCTTTTTCAGTTCTTTAGCGATTTTTTCAAGCATTGCTTTGCTCAGTTCTGCAGGGTGCTTGGTCATTTTCAGGTCGGCATCTGCATAGCGTCCGGGTAAGTCAATGGTGTCCGACATGAATTGTAAAAAAGCTTCACCCAACTCTTGGAATGTGGGAGCACGAAATCCGATTGAATAGGTCATGCATTCATCGAGCGCCATTCCATCGTGTGCATACTGAGGCGGTAAATACAACATATCTCCGGGTTCTAAAATAAATTCTTGTTCGGATCGAAAATTGCGCAGAATTTTAAGCGGTAGGCCGTCAAGCAAACTTAAGTCTTGTTGGGCGCTGATTTGCCAACGGCGTCTTCCTTGTGCTTGTAATAAAAAAACATCGTACGAATCAAAGTGCGGTCCAACACCGCCTCCTTGACTTGCATAGCTAATCATCAAATCATCTAAGCGTGCTTCTGGCAAAAAATTGAACTGCCGTAGCAATGCATCGGCTTCCTGATGATGTAAGTTGACTCCCTGAACCAACAAAGTCCACTCTTTTTTGCTGGTAGCAGGTAAAGGATGAGTTTGGTTAAATGGGCCATTTTGTAGGTACCACTTTTTATTGAAATGAGTAACTAGACGTGATTCGACTTCATCTCGCTCAGCTAAACAAAACAGTTCTGCCTGATTAAGCGGTGCCTTAAAGTGAGGTATTGCCTGACGTATTAATAACGGTTTTTTATGCCAATAATTACGTAAGAATTCGGTGGGTGTGATGTTTCCAAGTAAAGTAAGTTTTTTCATGGGAGTATGTTGTCCTAGTCAGCCAGCTAGTATAATCCCTAGAGCCACTGAAACTTAGATCGGCGAATATAAAAACACCTGAACGTACGTTATTTTAATCGTCGTTTTAGTTAATATCTCGATATTTGCACTGGAGACCTGAAACATTTATCGTCGTTCACCTGTTTTTTGCTATTAATTGAAAGGATGCCTTATGAAAATCGCCAAAAATACTGTAGTGACTGTTAAATACAAACTCTCTGATGCACAAGGAAATGTGATTGAAGAGGGTGTTGAACCCATGGTCTACCTGCATGGAGGTTATGAAAATACATTGCCTAAAATTGAGGAAGCGCTTAACGCGCAGGAAGTTGGCTATACCACGGAAATTTATTTAGAACCCGAAGATGCCTTTGGCGAGTATGACGCCGACTTAGTTAAGGTCGAGCCTCGCGACCGTTTGCCGAGTCCAATAGAGGTGGGTATGCAGTTCGAGGGAATTCCGGATAGTGAGGAAGACTTTGATGACGAATTGATTTTTACAGTAACCGAAATTGCCGATGATAAGGTCGTTCTGGATGCGAATCATCCATTAGCTGGAATCGCATTGCGTTTCAGTTTACAGGTAATTGAGGTCCGCGCTGCTTCTCCCGACGAGATAAAACATGAGCATGTTCACGATAGCAATGGTTTTCATGAAGATGATGATGATGGTAATCCAGATGAATATCGAACCCATTTAATTCATTAAGTTCAATCCCACACCTAAAAAACCGTGAATAAATGCGGTTTTTTTGCGAATGATAAAAATTCGTAAAGAAAACTCAAACCTGCCATGACCCATCGCGATAGATTACTGCATTATCCAAACTTACTGTTATCGTAGCAACAAATACATCCACATGATATTTTGCGTTAGCTCGGCGAATTTGGGGTTTAGTATAGACCCCATGTTTAGCCCCAAGTGAAAGGTGAATTCCGCACATACGTTCATAGGTGCCAATGTCACTAACTGTGCGTTCAGCTGTAAACGCACGGTTGATTCCGAACCCTAGTTCACGTAACCATACCTCTCCTTCCTCTTCGCGAATTTGTTGCAGTACCAAATCAAATTCTGGCGTAGAATTTTCTGTCTTGGTAACGCGTCCTTTATGAATGATCAGCGTAATAGGTTGCTCGGGTTTGTTGACGGAAAAGGTGGTATCGCCAAACACAAAAATTCGTACTCGCCCGTGCACGGCTTCGAGGTCTTTCGCTTCAGTAAATACTTCACCAATTGGAAATTGACCGCCGATGTTAGTCATGCCGCTGTAATCACCGATATTTAACTTTGCCGGCTCAAGGGCGCAATCAAAAAAAAGTTGTTCCTCTGCGCCACTGTCAATGCACACTTTACTGGCCTGATCGATGCGGTATTTTAAAGCGTGTCCAGTGTTACGAAAATAAATGGGGTCGTAAGCCAAGGACTCGATGTAATAAGTAATTTCATCACCACTCATGCGTGCTAAATGTGGATGTTCAATTACCTTTAATTGACGTTTGAAAAGCTCTACCCGAATACGAAAAGCCTCTAAACGAAAATTAGTTGATTGCACTAACACGACTAAATCGGCAGCTTGCAATGGAGAAAACGCCTCTAATATATACTCCGGGGTTACTGCGTCAAAGTTGATAAAGCGCGCATGGGGAAGGCATTGTTGATATGCCGCATAAAGAATACAAGATAAGGCACAGCGCTGATCGAAAACAACAATCGCAGAATGTTTGTCTTTGTGTTGGATGGCGATCGAAAGAATATTGTTGAGATGCGCTGTTGCGGTTGTGGTTAGCATAATTATTTTATAATTTCGGCGAGGGAATAGAAGTGCAGTCGGATTGTGCGGTAGTCAAATAGAGAGTTAACCTGACGTGCGAAACTGCATAATATCTTTCTATTTCCCCCAACTATCTTTAAGCGTAGTCACCCGATTAAAGACAGGTTTTCCGGGTGTTGAGTCGACGATATCAGCGACAAAATAGCCGTGCCGCTCGAACTGAAAGCGGTCGCCCGGCTGTGCGGTCTCGATCCCGGCTTCTAAATAACCAGTGACCACTTGCAGCGCATTTGGATTAAGCAAACCTAACAAATCTTTGTTGCCGGCATCG
Organism: Solimicrobium sp.; assembly: GCA_021155915.1. Taxonomy (GTDB): domain Bacteria; phylum Pseudomonadota; class Gammaproteobacteria; order Burkholderiales; family Burkholderiaceae_D; genus Solimicrobium. The sequence goes on from JAJNBE010000025.1 coordinate 10,207, forward strand.
GGATTGGCATCGGTAAATAATCGGTCATAGAGGCGTATTTCCGTCGCAATAGCATGCGCTGCACTGACCCAATGAATATTGCCTTTCACTTTGTAGTTTGCACTGCCTTCCGTGCCACTTTTACTGTCGGGATAGTAGATGCAATGAACGGCGATAATATTACCATTTGAATCTTTATCAAAGCCCGTACATTCAACAACATAGCCATAACGCAGGCGTAACTTATTGCCGGGAAATAAACGGAAATAACCTTTGCTGGGTACTTCCATAAAGTCATCCACTTCAATCCAGCATTCACGACTGAGCTGAAATGTACGATTGCCGCGTTCAGGAAAATGCGGATGTACCGGAGCGGTGCATACCACACTGTCACCTTCTGGAAAATTATCAATAATTAGTTTGAGTGGATGTAATACCGCTACAGCGCGCGGTGCTTTGGGGTCCAAATCCTCTCTCAGACATGCTTCTAGAGTACTGTAGTCAATCCAGCCGTCAGAACGCGTAACGCCAATACGCTCGCAAAATAATTGAATTGATTCCGGTGTATATCCCCGACGCCGAATCCCTACTAAGGTCGGCATGCGTGGATCATCCCAGCCGGTCACCGTGCCACTTTCCACTAGTTGGCGCAGCTTGCGTTTGCTGGTGATAACGTAAGTGAGATTCAAGCGGGCAAATTCGTATTGATGCGGAACGGGTTTTTCGAAAAAGCCGCCTTCTGTACATCGTTCAATTAACCAATCATATAAGGGTCGATGATCTTGGAACTCTAAAGTGCAGATGGAATGAGAAATCTGTTCGATCGCGTCGGATAAGGGATGCGTAAAATCATACATCGGGTAAATGCACCATTCGTCACCTGTACGATGGTGATGTGCGTGACGAATTCGGTAAATGACCGGATCACGCATATTCATATTAGGTGAAGACATCGCATTTTCACTAATTTTGGCGCGTAACACATGCTCTCCATCAGGAAATTCGCCAGCTCTCATGCGGCGAAACAGATCGAGCGATTCAGCGCTAGAACGGTTTCTGTATGGTGAGTTTTTACCTGGATCGGTAAAACTTCCACGGTTGGCAGTTATATCTGACGCGCATTGGCTATCCACATAAGCATATCCCGCTTGAACTAAGTATTCCGCCATTGCGTAAAGTTGATCAAAATAATCGCTGGCGTAAAACAAATATTCTTGCTCATTTTGCTTCCAGTTAAAGCCTAACCAGCTTACCGAATCCATAATGGAATCGACATACTCTTGCTCTTCTTTTTCTGGATTGGTATCGTCAAAACGCAAATGGCAACGTCCTCCATAATCACGCGCTAAGCCAAAATTGAGGCAGATCGATTTAGCATGGCCAATATGAAGATAGCCGTTGGGTTCTGGGGGAAAGCGTGTAATTACATGGGGTAAATCCTGCCGTGCATACGTACCTGCTGCTAAGTCAGCATCGATAATGGTGCGTAAAAAATTTGGACTCTGAGTTAAACCCGGGCTTGAATTTGTGTCGTTGCTCATAGTTAAGGCAATCTGGTAATAAAGGAGTGGGCTATTTTACCGTAGGTTGGGGGTCTCGCTGTGTTAACTCAAGCTTTTCACTTATCTTTCTGCGCAGAAAGCCGCGGTTCAGTCGAGGCAGCGGTAGCGCCTCGGAAGATCGAAATTAAATGCATTTTATGAGCTGCAAAAACCGAAGTTATCATTAAGCGAGATAAAATTAGCTAGAATGGTACAAATCCTTTTGTTTCAGAAAAGTCTTTACTAACATTATTCAGAAATTGATTCAGTAATAACTTTTCGCTTTCTCCCGTAGAATTTTTTATGTTTTTATAAACTGTTAAAGCATGTCGGTGAGTTTCAACTAAATTGATTAGGTTATGTTTCCAAGATATTGTCTGCGTATTAAAATTCGCCGTTATTCAGTTGAAATAGAGAAATATCTATGTGGACTTATCCTAAAGTAATCGCGCATCGCGGAGGGGGCGTCTTAGCACCCGAAAATACGCTCACGGCATTTCAATGCGGGTTAGACTGGGGTTTCCGTGCCGTGGAATTTGACGTAATGCTCACTAAGGACTTGATACCTATCGCCATCCATGATGAAAAATTGGGACGGACTGTTGTTGGAAAAGAGCGGGTATGTAATTCGTTGGCACAGGATCTTTTTCAATTAGATGCCGGGAGCTGGTTCGCGCCTGAATTTTCCAATAGTCGCTTGCCCGGTTATTTGCAAGTATTGGAATTTTGTGCACAACACGGCATTTGGATGAATGTCGAGATTAAGCCTGCCCATGGGTTTGAAGCAATTACCGGAAAAATTGTAGCAGAAATTACCCATGATTTTTATCAACAGACCAACTATTCATCGATGCAATTACCGTTATTCTCGTCGTTTAAGTTGGATGCATTGCGCGCTGCTAAATTAGCGGCGCCTAATGTCCCACGAGCATTGATATACAAACGAATTCCTAACTCATGGCAGGAAGATGTACGGGAACTAAATGCGGTGGCTTTACATACTAACCATAAAAATCTGACAGCGAAAATGGCCAAAAAAGTCAAGCGAGCTGGGATGCAGTTGGCTTGCTATACGGTGAATAACCTCGATCGTGCGCGGATGCTTTCCCATTGGGGTGTGGATGCTTTTTTTACAGATCGGATTGACTTGGATTGGCGTAGTTTGTTGTGCTGATCCCTATGAGATTTTCCTAGACAACAACATCGCGATATTCCTCTGCGATCTTTCTTGAGAACCCTATTACCTACTTAGTATGTCGCCAATTCCCATGAAAAATGAACTGCGTTCTTCCGCATTATGTGTGCTTGGAATGACGGATCCTGTGCAGAAAGTTACTTTGACCCAAGTTTTATTCGAGCAGCAATCTGGTCAAATTAATTTAGATGCCTATCAACAATTAACTGAACAAACGGGTCTGGAGCTTCCAGGTCGGCCCGCAAAGCCTGAGCTGGTGTCGCCCTTAAAAGTAGAGCACCGCACAATGCACACTTCGGTAGGGCATGCAATTTCGCTGCATGCATTATGCCACATTGAATTTAATGCCATTAATCTGGCACTGGATGCTATTTGGCGTTTTCCAGGTATGCCAGTAGACTATTACCTTGATTGGCTTAAAGTGGCAGCAGAAGAGGCCACGCACTTTACTTTATTGTCGGAACACTTAACTACGCTGGGCTATGCCTATGGTGATTTCTCCGGGCACAATGGGCTGTGGGAAATGGTGGCTAAGACTAAAGACAACGTTTTGGCGCGTATGGCATTAGTACCACGCACGTTGGAAGCGCGTGGTCTAGATGCCGCGCCTCGGACTCGTAGTAAGCTACTCCAGGCGGGGGATAAGGCAGGTGCGGCCATTATTGATATTATTCTGCGCGATGAAATAGGTCATGTGGCTATCGGCAACCGCTGGTTTGGTTACCTTTGCCAGCAACGCGATTTAGATCCGATTAGTTGTTATGCCAATTTGGCCGCAACTTATTCTGCCCCAAAGCTACGGGGCCCGTTCAATTTAGCAGCGCGTCGGGCAGCGGGATTTTCGGAGTCAGAATTGCAGATCTTGTTGGATGCAATATAATCTACTGCTGAGAATTCAATCTTAGTTAGTTTTCTTTATTCTCTCAGTTTCTTCAACCTAAAGAAATTCTATGCATTACATATCCACACGCGGCAACGCTGCTCAATATTCTTTTTCTGAGATTTTGTTAGGAGGATTGGCAGACGACGGAGGTTTGTATTTGCCAAAGAATTATCCTCAGATAAATGACACTGAACTGAGTCTATGGCGTAACTTATCGTACCCAAAACTAGCCTGTGCTGTGTTAGCGAAATTCGCCCCGGAGATTCCTTTAGCCGATTTAAAGTTGATAACTGAAAAAACGTATTCTTCTGCCATTTTTTGCCACTCCCGACATGGGGATGCTGCGCAGATTACTCCGCTGGAACGATTAGAACCAGGCCTGTATTTACAAGCTTTGTCTAATGGTCCGACGCTGGCTTTCAAAGACCTGGCAATGCAATTGTTAGGTAACCTGTTTGAGTATGCGTTGGATAAACAAAAAGGGGAATTAAACATTGTGGGCGCTACTTCCGGGGATACTGGTAGTGCCGCAGAGTACGCTATGCGGAGCAAACACGGGATACGCATATTCATGTTGTCACCCTATAATAAAATGAGTGCGTTCCAAACTGCACAAATGTTTAGTTTGTCAGATAACAATATTTTCAATATTGCCGTGGAAGGTGTGTTTGACGACTGTCAGGATTTAGTCAAAGCAATTTCCAACGATTTAACTTTTAAAAAACGGCAAAAAATTGGTACCGTAAATTCGATTAACTGGGCACGCATCGTTGCGCAAGTCGTGTATTACTTCAAGGGTTATTTTAGCGTGACTAATAACAACGCTGAAAAAGTATCCTTCACTGTCCCTTCAGGCAATTTTGGCAATATATGTGCGGGCCATATTGCTCGTATGATGGGGTTGCCAATAGATCGGTTAGTAGTTGCGACAAATGAAAACGATGTCTTAGATGAATTTTTCAAAACAGGGAAATATCGGGTTCGGCCATCGGAACAGACTTATCACACTAGCAGTCCATCGATGGATATTTCTAAAGCATCTAATTTTGAGCGTTTTGTGTTTGATCTGATCGGACGTGACAGTCAACGGTTAGCTGCATTATTTGCCAAAGTAGAAATTACTGGGGGTTTCGATTTGTCGGGAGGACCAAACAGTGATGGTGATGAATTTAAGCGTATCGCTGAATTTGGTTTTACTTCAGGCAAATCGCTTCATGCAGACCGTCTTGAGACGATACGCCGTGCTCATGATAAATATGGTGTCATTGTTGATACGCACACTGCAGATGGTATTAAAGTGGCTTTAGATGTGATCACTACAACACGAAATAATACGGTTCCCATGATTGTGTTGGAAACAGCTTTGGCCTCCAAATTTAGTCATACTATTCGAGAAGCATTGGGATACGATGCGCCTCGTCCAAATGCTTTTGAACATATTGAATCCTTGCCACAACACTATGTTGTGATGCCGGCGAATGTCGATCAAATAAAAACATATATTGCACAGAGAACAGGTTTATAAAAACGCGCTATGGTAAATTTTTGTAATTGCACCGATCTTAGTAATCCTATCAGGCGGAAGAAAGCAAGAAGCAAAGGGGCCTGTCGAGATTACTTTATTCATATATTTTTCTCATTTTTTCTCATCAACTTTAGTTGGGCTAATGAAGTTCAAGTCGCTGTAGCCGCGAATTTTGCCGCACCTATGAAACAAATTTCGGCCGCTTTTTTTCATGCTACCGGGCATACGGCAGCCTTGTCTTTTGGTGCAACAGGTAAGTTTTTCACGCAAATAAAAAATGGCGCACCTTTTGATATTTTGTTGGCAGCCGATCAAATTACCCCCAACCAACTTGCGCAAAAAGGTTACGCCCTTCCTGAAACTCAATTTACCTATGCGCTTGGGAGATTGGTTCTGTGGTCAGCTGCCAGTGGTGTCATTGATGTGGAAGGCACGGTATTGAAAGAGGGAAGGTTTGTGCGTTTAGCAATGGCCTCATCGCAAGCGCCATACGGCATAGCAGCGAAGCAAACGTTGAAAAGTCTCGATCTTCTTGAGCGTTTTCAGCCAAGAATTGTCGTCGGCGAAAGTATCGGACAAGCTTATACATTTATTGCCTCGGGTAATGCGACTTTGGGCTTCGTAGCTCTATCTCAAGTGTGTGAAAATCATCAAATCAAATCAGGGTCTGCCTGGATTGTGCCAGAAAATTTATACAGTCCTTTATGGCAAGATGCGATTTTATTGAAGCATGGAAAAAATAATCCGGCAGCGCTTGCTTTGCTGGCTTATCTAAGATCAGACACCGCCAAAAAGATTATTCACTCCTATGGATATCGCTGACTTAGGCGCAATTTGGCTTACTCTAAAACTTGCGACAATAACCACGTTGTTGTTGGTTATACTGGGAACTCCATTAGCGTGGTGGCTGGCGCGCACCAGGTCACCATTTAAAAATTATATTCGCACGGTAGTGGCCCTACCCCTAGTGCTGCCGCCTACTGTAATCGGTTTTTATTTGTTACTGTTAATGGGTCCTAATGGCGCTGTAGGCCGCCTAACGCAAATGTCGGGTTTGGATTTGTTACCGTTTACGTTCACTGGATTAGTGGTTGCTTCCATGTTGTATTCATTGCCATTTGTCATTCAACCGCTACATAACGCGTTCGAGGCGATAGGCGAAAGGTCGTTAGAAGCGGCGGCCACATTGCGAGCCTCGCCGCTGGATACTTTCGTTTCAGTTGTAGTACCGTTAGCTAAGCCAGGTTATTTAACCGCTTTTGTCATGGGTTTCGCGCATACCGTTGGAGAATTTGGTGTTGTTCTGATGATAGGTGGCAATATTCCTGATAGAACCCGCGTAATTTCAGTACAAATTTACGACCATGTCGATGCCCTTGAATATGCCCAGGCGCATAGTCTAGCGGCAATAATGTTGGTATTTTCTTTTGTGACATTATTCACTCTGTATAAATTTTGCCCTTCTCAAAAGGTGCCATGAGCGGCACACATCTCCGAATAAAGTTAGCCACATTAGCGGTCAATTTATCGTTACCAGAACGGGGCGTGAGTGCGATAATCGGGCCATCCGGTGCAGGTAAAACAACCTTACTACGTGCGGTTGCAGGTTTAGAATCGACAGCCCGCGGCCGGGTAGAGATTAATGGTGAAATTTGGCAAGATGACAAACAAAAAATTTTCATGGCTACTTACCAGCGCCCGATCGGTTTTGTGTTTCAAGAGCCAAGTTTATTTTCACATTTATCGGTACAAGGGAATATTGAATTCGGATTACGACGAACTTCGCATTCAGATCGAAAAATAGTGTTATCGCATGCGATCGATTTGTTAGGCCTAGCGCCATTATTAAAACGATTCCCGGCAACTTTATCTGGCGGCGAAAAGCAACGCGTCAGTATTGCGCGTGCCTTGGCAACTAGTCCAAAGTTATTACTTATGGACGAGCCGCTCGCATCATTAGATGAACATCGCAAAGCAGAAATTTTGCCTTTTCTGGAACGGTTACATCATGAGTTCGATATTCCTTTGCTTTATGTCAGTCATGCCCTGGATGAAGTAGCACGATTGGCTAATTATGTTGTAGTGCTAGAAGCGGGAAAAGTACGCGCGACCGGTAGTACTACCGAATTATTAACGCGTTTTGATTTACCGTTTGCGCAGGGTGACAGAGCATTTGTATTACTTACAGCCAGGCTCATCGCGCGCGATGAGCATTATCAATTATCTCAAGTCGAATTTGCAGGTGGACATTTGTGGGTGCCGCAAAGCCAGGCCATATTAGGCGCCAAAGTCCTTTTACGCATTGAAGCGCAGGAGGTAAGTTTATCATTGACGCAGCAAGTAGATTCGAGCGTATTGAATTCCCTGAGGGTTAAAATCATCAGTATGGTTGAGTATACGGCGGGCCTACTAATAGTGGAATTGGATATGAATGGCGCTAAGTTATTAGCACGGATTACACGCAAGTCTGCAGATCGATTGGCATTACATGCCGGGATGGCGCTTTATGCCCAGATTAAAGAGGTGCTGATCAAAGATTGCTAAGTCTTTAGATTGGCTGTTTATTGGCAGTTAATGGGGATCGGAAACCTTACTTCTAGAAGGGGGGAATGTGGAAATATGCAGCCGCCCTGATGGCGAAAACGTATGATCTTGCTCCCGAAATCTTTGGTAATTCTCATTGTACGTCGGCGGTCAATTTCGCCTCATGGATGCAAAAATTGTTGGGTAGAAAAGATGCGAATAGCAAGTCTGTCTTTTCCTGCAGTGCTGTTTTACCTGGAGAGATGCTCAGGCATGCTAAAGAAGAGCGCGAATTTAACGATATATCTGGCTGGCATAAAACCGCCTGCAAGGTAAACGATTGCTTCACCCTTGAACATAAAAACATGCGAAAAGAAAACTGAATTACGTTACTATTACGGAAAATTTGCAGGCCACACGGTAATCTCGGATCACTGCTATTCTCTAAACTATAAATAGCTTGTCGATTTATCCTCAAGCAATATCAACAAGAAATTTCAATGACTTCTCTATCTCATCTCAAACAACCTTTAAAAGCCCATTTTGCAGAGCTCTGCCTTCTCCCAAAAAAATCTGATAACCAGAGAGGAATCAAGCCAGTAATAACCAAAAAATCCGAATCTAACCTCGAAAAGATTATTCTAGGATATGGTGAAAGTCTGGGCGAAAAATTGGCATGCTTTGCTCTTTGTGTGTGCACATTCGGAATAGTTCCTATAGCTCTCTTGTTTTATAAATTGTGCAGTGATAGTAGTGAAGAAACAGCTGAAATAATCAGTAATGCCGGCTTGAATGATTCTAATAATTCCACTGCGCTGAATTGGATACATCAATTAAGAAGCAGCCAAGACGCGAAAACAATTATGTCACTTTTTGCGGAAGTTGCCACGCAGATGTCGGCACAAAAACAAAATATTATTAACGGTTTCGTTGACGGATTAGATGATGGGAATTCCCCCGATATAACTTTGTGGCAATCAGAGGAGGCTTCGGTAGTAGCGAGATGCGGAGCTATTGTATTTTTAGATGGAAATAATACGACTACGCTCATTTCTTTTGGCCAATTTCTGCGCGTCATCTCAAGAGCTGAAGATGATAACGACATTTGTACGGTTTTGTTTGAGACACTAAGCCGGACTCGACATAATATTTCACGTTATAAATGTGAGATCCTCACTAATTTAAGCTTCTCGATGAGCCGTGATGTATGGTTGCTGGGATTTGAGGGTGGTTCGATAATAGCAAGACGTGGTGCTATTCTTTTAGAAACGGATGACCAATTAACACAACTCATGTCTTGCGGTCACTATCTCAACACGCTCACGGATAAGGATAAATTTGGGGGTAAAGGTTCTAATAGTTCGGATAAAGGGAATGATTTAAGGCTACTTGATCTAAGCGAATTAAATTTGAGTGGAGTTAATTTGAGCGAACAATGCATGAATCGCGTCAATTTGAGTTCGGCAAATTTAGCGAGAGCAAATCTGAATAATACCCATATGTTGGGAACGAATTTGGCTAATGCATCGTTGACGGAGGTGAAGTTATTTGGGGCTATGTTTGGAGAAGGGTGCACTGGGGTTGAGACCAACTTCGATGGAACTACCATCACCTTAGACCTCCCAAAAGACTGGGACAAGGATATGTTGAAGGCGCATTCAAATCGCAAAGACAGCTTAGACAGTTTATTGTCTATGGTGAAAAGCATCCCCAACAAGTATTATGGTCTCAAGATAAATTTGATGAGCCAGATTTGTAATTCACTAGGGAATAATTATATTGACGACCAAATGATTAGGCGGTTAATGAAACCGATTGCCCAGAGCATCGAATTATTGAACAGGTTCCAGTTGAAAAAAGGTGTGGCCGCAGAATTACATATGCTTTTCAAAATGGTAGAGGGTCTAGTAGGGCAAGAAAGAAAACAGTTCATGTTAACGAACAACGGATTTTTTGTGCAACTACTGGCAGCCGGAATTGGTCATGAAAACCTTAACATTAATAAAACCGCGGTAAAGCTCTACCATGAATATATGAACTTGGATGAAGTGAACCAGTATAAAAAAGCAAACACTCTCATAGCGTCAAAAGACGAATTTACTCAGGAAAATGTAGAAGAAAATCTAGAAGATATAAGAACTATTAAAAAAAATGATTGCGCCTTTGTTTTTTATAATAAGGGTTATACAAATAATGACACAAATGTGATGATAGTCTCTCAAGATCAAATAGATAGCATGCTAAACCAAGATCCTAATTATGAATGGGGTTATGTTATTTACATCAGAAATGGTAGAGGGCGCACCACAGAAATCCAAACGGAATTGGCGTATCAGTCCTTTCCATTGTTTTATGACAATTTTAAGTCTCATTTCAACAGCGGCTTACTTCCGAAGCAATTAGAACTGATGGCACTTGATACACAGCATAAAGAATTGTTAGCCCAAACGTTCAGATTTAACGGTTCAAATGAGAAACTTACTGATCCAATACATCAATCCAAGCTGTGGGATACGATCACTCCACTATTGAACAACGAAAAAGGAATAGATGATGATCACTTTAACGCATTTTGCGAAACATTCGATCTTGTGGGCCAAAGCGATACCAAGATAGCAGAACATTTACAGTCCAGTGCCTTTACTTTTACCCTGCTTACCTCAGATAAGTTTTTTGGCCGCGATGGAGATTCACCCGCAGCCTTCAGAGCATATGCTAACGGTTTGATGACGAAAGCGCATCAATTAGATGCGAATCTATTCAAACAGGAAAATCAGGACTACTACCCTATTTGGAAGAAAAAGTTATTAGTACCTTTAGCCGGTGCCGATAATTGTTCGGGGGTATTATCTACGGATATGGTAAAGCATGCACGCCGGCAGGGTTTTGCGCCTACCATGAATAAATTTAGGCCAGCTGCCTGGGGTTAGAATATCAGGGCAATCGCGCTTGGACAATTTATCAATATCTTGTGCATCCTAAACCAACCACAAATCGCCAATATGTCATTCCAGAGTATTTGTCGGGAATGCAGTAGTGTAACTTTATCGGTGTTAGCCCACACTTCAATAATGATCGCTAACGTCACAAAAGTTACGCTGCTGGATTTCGTCGCAGCCTGCTCTCGAGTGCTTAAGTCGGGGGCGGTAATACGTATCGGCGCTTTGTGAACAGGGAAGAATGTTTATAAATTATCTAAGCACGATTGCCCTGGTTAGAATATGCCGGTATAGGCCAGATTGGCCCAAATGAGAGACCTCTGCACAACCTGCTACGCGAGCCAAATACGGCGTTGCGCGGTGCTCGCAATCCTCATGTACTTAAGTACATTCCGGTTGCTGCGCTCCGTGCGCCTTGTCTTAGCTCGCTCGCTACGGTTGTGTGCAGAGGTCTCAATGATGTATATATTGGTGCAAATAGGGTCGTAAAAGACGATTAATCGTATCGTTTAGACCCCTGAACAAATTGTAATGGGTAAGTTGAGGATACGCAGTGCAGCAATTTTAGTGTTTTAGAATATAAAAATTTCAGGCACCTTTAAAAGCTATATGGCTCGCTACAATTGTACAGAGTTCTCTAAGAGAGAAATCGATGAGGCGCCGCAAATTTTTATAACGACTTCTCATTAATTTACTCTCAAACCAACCGGTTTCAATTTTGATTCCAACAATTTCCCTTTACGAGCTCGTTTACCGATATGTGGCGCCAAATTGGTAGCAGATAAGCTAATCTCCTGGGGTTTAGCTGCCCGACCGATTCCGGTGACGGTAACTCCTTTTTGTGAAATGGTTTGAACTGCCAACAGTTTTTCGTCCGCTTCCAGATCCATTAGAATCACCCCTTTTCCTCCACTAGGTAAATGTTTGCACTCGGTTAGCCCAAATACCAATAAACGGCCTTTTTCCGATAAGCAAGCAATCGCACTACTATCACATTTAATAACGGCGGGCTTAAGCACTTCATCACCTTCTTCAAAATTCATAAAGGCTTTGCCAGCTTTCATACGTCCGGTCATGTCATTTACGCTTGCAGTAAAACCCATGCCGCGCCCGCTGGCGAGTAGCAAAATAGTGGCGGCGTCCCCAGCATAGTAATGCAAAATTCGTGTGCCACTAGCCAAGTCAATTAGACTAGTGACAGGCGCTCCGTCACCGCGTGCGCCCGGCAGGGTTGAAACAGCAATGGAATACACACGGCCGTTCGAGCCAAATGCGAGTAAATTATCAGTACTGCGGCATTCAAATGTTGCGCTTAAGCCGTCCCCCGTTTTAAAAGTGAATTGATTTGCGTCATGGCTATGACCGTTACGGGCGCGCAACCAACCTTGTTGAGAAATCACGACAGTCATGGGTTCGTCGACTACCTTGTGCTCAATTATCGCTTTTTCCGCTTCCTCAATTAGAGTGCGGCGTACATCGCCAAAACGTTTTTGATCTGCTTCGATTTCTCTGACTATTTTACGTTTCATCAAAGTAGGACTTTGTAGCAGCCCTTGTAAGCCAGACTGTTCGGTGCGCAAAGCGGCTAATTCCTGCTCAATTTTAATGGTTTCCAGACGAGCTAGCTGGCGCAAGCGGATTTCCAAAATATCTTCTGCCTGGCGATCAGACAATTTAAACGTGTTAATCAATGCTGGCTTAGGTTCATCAGATTCGCGAATTATGCGGATAACTTCATCAATATTTAATAGTACAGCCATCCGGCCTTCTAAAATATGAATCCGGTCTTCTACTTTCTGCAACATAAATTCGGAACGACGAGTTACCGTTTCAAAACGAAATGCTACCCATTCTGAGATTATTTCCAATAAACTTTTTTGGCGTGGGCGACCATCTCCTCCGATCATCACCAAATTCATGGAGACGTTAGTTTCCAGGGAAGTATGTGCCAGCAGGATTTGCATTAATTCGGCGCTATTTTGATTTTTTGATTTTGGTTCAAACACCAAACGCACTGGCGCATCCTTCCCAGACTCATCACGTATCGCATCCAGGACCCCCAACATTAACTGTTTTAGATTCTGTTGTTCTACAGTAAGCGACTTTTTACCCGTCTTAATTTTAGGATTAGTACATTCATCGACTTCTTCACATATTTTCTGGCTTGACGTGCCAGGCGGTAACTCAGTGATAACTACTTGCCACTGACCGCGTGCTAACTCTTCGATTTTCCAATTAGCACGTACTTTCAAACTACCCCGGCCAGTTCGATAAATGTCAGAAATGGTTGAATTAGGACTAATAATTTGTCCACCCCCGGGAAAGTCGGGGCCGGGGACAATCTGTATTAACTCATCGTGAGTAAGCGATGGATTTTTGTATAGGGCAATTGCAGCTTGTGCGATTTCGGTTAAATTGTGTGAGGGGATTTCGGTTGCTAAACCCACTGCAATTCCAGATGCTCCATTTAGTAACACCATTGGCAAACGTGCGGGCAACAGCTTAGGTTCATCACTTGAACCATCGTAATTAGGTTGAAAATCGACTGTGCCTAGATCAATTTCATCCATCAATAAACCCGCAATGGGGGTGAGTCGTGCCTCGGTGTATCGCATCGCTGCGGCACCATCCCCGTCGCGTGAACCAAAGTTACCTTGACCGTCAATAAGCGGATAGCGCAAGGAAAAATCTTGCGTCATACGTACCAGTGCGTCATAGACTGATTGATCGCCGTGCGGATGCAATTTTCCCAGAACTTCACCTACTACTAACGCTGATTTCCGCGGCTTAGCAGTAGCTGTTAGTCCAAGCTCATTCATCGCATATAAAATGCGTCTTTGTACAGGTTTCTGTCCGTCGCAGACATCCGGTAATGCACGACCTTTGACAACAGAAATGGCATAGTCCAAATAAGCGCGCTCAGCGAAAACTGCTAGTGTGATGGATTCGCCATCATTTGACGGCTGCGTCGGCCCTGCCAATGTGGGTGGTGAAGGAGGGGAGGGCGGCCCGTTGCTTTGAATATCGTCGTCTATGAATAATTCGGTCTGAATTGGCATGGGTATTTGCTATTTATATAAGTTATAAGATGATTTTTTTATTAAACATAATTTACTAGAACTAATTTTCTGGTCTTAGGTAAACTGTGCATTTGACAATCGTTCATTGAATTACCCCTAACGGAGAAGCACAGTGAATCCAATAGTTAAATATCCGCCTCGACCTCATTCCCATGTTCTTCAATCCAAGTGCGCCTTGCTGCAGCTTCGCCTTTACCCATGAGCATCATGAACCGTGCTTCAGAACTTAACTGATCAACTTCACCTAACTCCACAGGTAGTAAACGTCGGGTGTCAGGATTCATGGTGGTTTCCCATAATTGTGTGGCATTCATTTCGCCTAAGCCCTTAAAACGCGCGATGCTCCAGCTCCCTTCTCGGGCCCCATCTTTGCGTAATTTATCTTCGATCGCAACAAGTTCCCCCGTATCTAACGCATAGATTTTCTGCGCTAATTTTTTTCCTCGTGCTGGTGCATCCACTCTAAACAGCGGGGGCCTAGCAATGCAAATATGCCCGGTCTCAATGAGTTTGGGAAAATGTTTAAAAAATAAAGTCAGCAGTAATACCTGAATGTGAGAACCATCAACGTCTGCATCTGACAAGATACAAATCTTTCCGTAACGAAGATTGGTTAAATCCGGTGTGTCCCTCAAATCATGCGGATCAACCCCGATTGCTACTGCAATATCGTGAATTTCATTATTGGCAAACAAGCGGTCACGGTCGGTTTCCCAAGTGTTCAATACTTTCCCGCGTAGAGGCAAAATAGCTTGAAATTCTTTATCACGCCCCATTTTCGCTGACCCGCCCGCAGAGTCACCCTCTACTAAAAAGATTTCATTTCGACTAATGTCAGTCGATTCGCAATCGGTCAATTTTCCGGGTAAAACCGCTACGCCGGACGACTTTCTTTTTTCGACCTTTTGCGCAGAACGCAAGCGGGACTGCGCTTGTTTGATTACTAATTCGGCTAACTTTTTCCCATAGTCAACATGACGATTTAGCCATAATTCAAGGGGAGATCTAGTGAAAGTAGATACTAAACGCACAGCATCGCGTGAGTTTAGCCGTTCTTTAATCTGGCCCTGAAATTGAGGGTCAAGTACTTTGGCAGATAACACAAAGGATGCACGTGCGAAGACGTCTTCCGGTAATAATTTTACCCCCTTCGGCAGCAGAGCATGGAGTTCCACAAAACTTTTGATTGCACCAAATAATCCATCACGCAATCCCGATTCATGCGTTCCGCCCGCAGGCGTAGGAATGAGGTTAACGTAAGATTCGCGGACAACATTGCCCTCTTCACACCAAGCCACAACCCAAGCGGCGCCTTCCCCCTCAGCAAAGCCTTCCGTATCAGCGGTAGCGTATCCAGCGCCCTCAAAAAGAGGAATTACCGTTTCACTATGGAGCGACTCCGTGAGATAACCGCGCAAACCCTGATCATATTGCCATTCCAAAGTTTCCCTGGGTGCATAAAGAGTGACTTTAACGCCGGGTAGCAGTACCGCTTTTGAACGCAGTAAACGTTGTAAATCACTTTGCGCGAGGTTAGGAGAATCGAAATACTGCGGGTTAGGCCATATAGTGACGCGTGTTCCAGACTTCTTATCTCCTCGCGTTTGAGGCTGCGATGTAAGAGGCTTTATCACGTCGCCATTAGCAAAAGTGAGGTGGTGTACACCCCCTTCACGCCAAACAGTAATTTCTAATTTACTGGACAGTGCATTAGTAACAGAGACCCCAACGCCGTGAAGTCCGCCTGAGAACGAATACGCACCGCCCGAGCCCTTATCAAATTTTCCACCCGCATGTAATCGTGTAAATACGATTTCCACTGTCGGGATTTTTTCATCCGGATGCAACCCCACAGGGATACCCCGGCCGTCATCCTCAACCGTCACGCTACCATCCGGATTTTGCGTAACAATAATATGCTTACAATATCCCCCTAACGCTTCATCAGAAGCGTTATCAATTACCTCCTGGATAATATGCAACGGATTTTCGGTTCGCGTATACATTCCGGGACGCTGTTTAACGGGCTCTAATCCTTTTAAAACGCGGATAGACGATTCACTGTATTTGGTATTGCCAATAGCGGGAGCAGATTTTTTGGTGGACATGCGATAACGTGAAAGTGAAAACAGATTAAGAAGCTTAAAGGCGCAAGTATAACAGGGGGCAGTCAAAAAGCACTGATGTTTTATACAGTTTTGTGAGGTGTGATGGGTTGAGTAATAGTGGAGCCTGCCAGGAAGGATTCCAAGATATTGTTTAGTTGCCATTGCGCAATATTAATATATGAATTATGGTATAAATGCGTATGTGGCTATTTTAAATGTCTTAATAACCATTGGTCCCTGTTAATTGGTCAAAATTGTAGTTGAAAAGGCATTATTTATTAAGGGTATTGTGGTTAACCACAATATTATTAATGGTTATTATGGAAGATAATGTTTCTATACGCTAACCCGGAAGTGTTAATAAGCTTATTGGGTCCACAAAGGGCGTATGCGATCGAGCCGACCGCTCAGAATAACTGATGATAGAGAATTAATATGTCAAATAGCCCGTCCATTGCTTTAAATAAAATTCTGGGAGCCCAGGTTCTTGGGGTCGACCCATATCAGACCATTGGGCGCTTAATGGAACATACCAAGTGCAATTCTTTTGGAAAATTTCTCGCTCTAGTTTTTGAGTACGGTTTTTTTAAGGCATGCCATCATATATATTATGAGGAACGCATTTTTAAAGACGTGGAAAAGTTTAAGACGACTTTAATTAAAAGTAGTATATGCAGCCGAGGTGAAGCATTTACCTCGGTAGAATTTGAATTTGATGGGGAAAGCTATAAATTAGATCAGGTCGAAAATGATGCTAACGGAAAGCCTAAAATGGATCTTTTTTATAAAGATCAATATAACCAATGGGTAAAATTTGAGGGCGGAAGTTATTTTGGGACTTTATCTGATCTGGCAAAACTGGCAAAGAAAGAGTCGCCCGCCTTTAGCGATGATGATCCTAGTGTGATCACATTGAATATCCGTACTAACGATGGAGCATCAGTAGATAACAGAAAAACATCGCCTACGATTGTTAGCCAAAAATTTAGCACCGTAACTGTAAACGATGTCATATATCGTGATTCGCTTTTAGGCATACAAATTGGCGATTATGATTTGGCCAAATTACCGTGCGGGGGAGTAGGCGTTTATCTAAGAGGTCAACCGGAATTAATAGGTACTCTTATTGATTCTCAGAACGAAAACTTAAGCTTGCAGGAGATTAAGTCTTTAATTGAAAAGGTGCCATTATCGGCTTTAGACAAAAAGATAGAGGCGGAATCTGTTATTTTATTTGATAATCAAGAAAATTTGGGAAACCTGTATTGTATCTATACGCTTTTTCAAGAGCTGTCAGGGAATACTCAGGAGTTCTCAACGGATATAGCCAACGGCAAGGAATACTTAATAAAATATGAAGTCCCTCTTTTTTATAAGTTTTTTGAAAGCGTGTCAGGGTCAGGTAGCGCTCAGGAATTATCTTTGCATGTCGCTAAGTGCAAGGAATACTTAGTAAAGAATGAAGACCAGATGAATAAACTTAAGAATTGTTTTCCGGGAATTTATAAATTTTTTCTTAATAACAATCCTACGAAAGCTACTCAGAAATCACAGGAACAGCGAGATCGTTATTTAGAACAGTGCAGAAAATTTCTAAATGAAAATAGTGTTGAAGAGTCTAAGGCGCGCATATATAAAGACACATTTTTTGGCATACATATTCTTTTTGAGGTTTTGGTAGAGATTGTTAAGGAAGAAATAGCGCCCCAGGTAGCGGAGGCTAAAAAAATTCAGCAGGCAACTAGAGCTAAGATGAGCCCATCCCTCACCAAAAGCGCTTAAAAAATAATCTTTACTAATTCGCTCTTCATATCTGTTAAAGGTTTTCAATATAAATCTATAAAAAACATCTGCACCTAAAAATAAGAATGTATCCTCACCCTCGTCATTGTCGCGTGCTTTTGGAGGGAATCTAGTATTGTTAAGCTATGGCGATAGTCATCATTATTCATTTCCTCCCGAAAAAGTAATATGTTGCCTGTGGCTATAATTTGCACTCGTGGAATGCTACCAAAAAAACCGGAAATGGCAGGGGTTAGGGTGGGAGTTATGTTCCTTCTATGGATTGACGACCACAATTTTGATAAGCCTGCCCTCTTTCAAAGTATGAATAACGTGGACTGAAGCCATCTCTTCGGGTAAAATTCCGGTTTTTTGAGGGGGACGTCGTGTTACCTCGCACAGATAGAAAACAACTTCTGCTCAATCAATCGCCAACCAATTTGTTACTATGAAAACCTTATTCGCATTATTCGCTGCGTGCGCTGCTTCACTCAGTATGTCCCAAAGCGCTTGGTCAGCCGACATTGTTGGAAATGCCAAAGCTGCTGAAACTAAAGTGGCAATGTGTGTGGGCTGTCATGGAATTCCAGGATACAAAGCTACTTTCCCAGAAGTTTATCAAGTACCCAAGTTAGGCGGACAGACTGCCAAATATCTTGAAAACGCATTGCTGGCGTATAGAAAAGGGGATCGTACTCATCCAACTATGGATGGTATCGCTAAGAGTTTGTCTGATCAAGATATCGCCGATTTAGCAGCCTATTACGCAAAACAAAAATAACACTTAGGAAGATTTTATGAAGAATTTTTTGCTTTTGGTTAGCGCAGCAATGTCTTTGCTACTTGCCACTCATTGCCAGGCTGGTGGCGATATTAATGCGGGTAAAATTGCTGTAGAGAAATATGGCTGCGTAGCATGCCACGGCGCAGATTTCAACACCCCAATTGACCCGAGTTATCCTAAATTGGCCGGGCAGCACGCGGATTATTTAGCCCATACCTTGGTAGCTTATCAGCGCGATTTCAAAGCGCCTAACAGACGTGTAAATGCAATTATGAATGGTCAGGCTAAACCATTGTCTTCGAAAGATATTCAAAATATTTCGGCTTATATTCATAACTTGCCGGGGAGTTTGGTCGTACGTAAATAGCTGATCGACTACGCGAAAAAAGCCGCACCCGAATGAAATTGGCGCGGCTTTTTTATGCCCGGCATTTTTGATGCACCGCGGCGATGTAGGCTGTGCTATCAAATGGGGTGCCGTTACGTTGTGATTCCCAAACCATTTTGGCTAGGCACTCCATTAACAAGTGATGTGCCTCGTGTTCTGACTGTAATCGTTCTGCCAGAGCAGTAAATGCCACTGATATACCCACCGGTTGATTGATAGACAGTTGTTCAGCGATAGCTAGATGCAGGGCCAAATGTAAAAATGGATTGGTTTTTCCTCTTTCAACGGAATAATCCTTCTCTAACGCTACCTCTAAATTAGCAAAGTCGGTGGCGTATTCCGGGTGCTGCGTTATCCAGTACGAGGCAATCGATTCCAGAGGAGTTAACAGTTCGCGCGCTATTGTTTTCTGATAAGTTTCGCAAAAAAAGCGGCGCGAGTCTTCTTGACGTGGATTAAACATAAAAAAAAAAGCGTTGATATCCAATATTTTACAGGAACTATGCTCTTCCCCACTTAAGTTTAAATTTTCATTGCTAATCAACAATTTTAAACGGTAAGGAAAGTTTAGGCACAATAAAAATTAATTCGTTTTAGGGGTTGTAGAATGCGTGCCGTCTGCCTGCGAAACTGACTTTTTTGCCAAGAAAGCTGTCTGCGCACTTGAATAGTTAGGGTGCCACGTCGCCTATAAAAGGTTCTTTAAACGTTGTCCAACTATAATATTTGGATAATTCAAATAACACATCAATTACTCGCGCAGGCTCTCTGCTATGATGCTGTTTTTTTCCTACAAGGACTTCTATGTTAGATAGCGCCGCATTAGCTACTTTGTTTACCGCAGCACGCACGCACAATGTTTGGCTAGACAAGCCGGTTAGTGATGAATTGTGTCATCAAATATATGATTTAGCTAAGTGGGGGCCAACATCGGCTAATTGCTGTCCAGCTCGGATATTATTTGTGAAAAGCGCAGTAGAAAAAGATAAATTGGTAGCTTGCATGGCACCCGGCAACCAGGAAAAAACTAAAGCAGCGCCAGTGACAGCCATTATTGGGATGGACATGGAGTTCTACGAAAAGCTGCCACACCTGTTTCCTCATACAGACGCTAAATCTTGGTTTGCCGGCAACCAACCACTTATCGAATCTACTGCATTTCGTAACGCGACACTGCAGGGCGCATACCTGATGATCGCCGCACGTGCCCTCGGCTTGGACTGCGGGCCAATGTCGGGGTTTGATGCAGACAGAATTAACGCTACTTTTTTTGGGAACAGTAGTATAAAAGTTAATTTTGTTTGTAGCCTTGGTTATGGCGACGCCACTCAATTATTTCCCCGTTCGCCACGATTTACTTTTGATGAGGCATGCCGCATCGTTTAACCGAGATTTTCCATTAGGACGGAGTCAAGTGTGCTTTTTTTAAGTTGTTTGGCCGCACAAAAAGCCTTTGGGTTCAGGAAATTTTCCGAGTAGGGAAAGTCCGTTCTGCCAGCGCAGTGCATGCACTGCGAAACCCTTTGCCTCACCGCCGACGTGGCGGCCTATATGGCGCAAGGAGAAGCAACGCAGTTCAGACAATTTAAAAGAAGTGTAATTGGCTTCCTAGCGTTGCGTGCACTTTGCGATAGTGTTCTTAGTCTGATAGTGACTGTTTATCGGCTTCACCACGGAGTTGGAGCGGTATAATGGAAAATCTCGGTTTAACCATTATTCTGGTATCTTATTTCGCGCTGCTACTTCCTCAAGCGGCAGGGGAGTTTTGCATTTGTAGTCACATAAATCCACGACGATGCAATTCCAACATAACGGTTTGCGTGCTTTGCAGGTGTAACGCCCATGCAATATTAGCCAGTGATGAGCATTTAATTTAAATTCGTCGGGCACCTTTTTCAGTAACTGTTGTTCGACTTTTTCTACCGAGCTTCCAATCGCTAAACCGGTACGATTGCCCACCCGAAAAATGTGAGTATCTACAGCAATTGTGGGCTCGCCAAAGGCGGTATTTAGTACGACATTGGCGGTCTTACGCCCAACACCAGGCAGAGCTTCAAGCGAAGCTCGGTCATGAGGTACCTCGCCAGCATGCTGAGTGATTAGAATTTGGCAAGTGGCAATAATATTTTTAGCTTTAGTTCTGTAGAGACCAATGCGGGCAATATAGGGAATCAGCGCTTCTTCGCCCAATGCCAACAATTTAGCCGGCGTGTTGGCAACAGGAAATAATCGTCGTGTCGCTAAGTTGACCGAAACGTCGGTGGCCTGCGCAGAGAGTAAGACGGCAATTAATAATTCAAACGGCGTGGCATATTCCAACTCGGTTTTAGGATAAGGGTTGGCCTGTTGCAGACGTTTAAAAAACGTAATGCGCTGAGATGCATTCATAATGATTTCTTTAGAGATAGATTTGAAAGGCCAATACAGAAGTCTCTTACTGGACTTATTGCACGAATTAAGTACCGTGTGACGCACTGCTCGCCGTTTCTAGTTACTTGAGTACATTTCGCGTGCTGTGATCCGAGCGCCTTGTCGAATGCAGAGGTTTAGTGTCCGGGTTTAGCTGCTTGGGTAATGGCTACATTAATGACCATCTTTTTTCGTTCTGCTTCGATTACCTTAGTGGAGCAAGGTGCTGTTTCTTCTTGAATCACGCGCAATTTTTCTCTTGCTTTAATCAGTAAGCGCGCCTCGTTCTCTTCTTTTTCCCGTTTTAACCGTTCTGTTTTGAAATCATGTTGGGCTCGCGCGGCAGTTGCTTGTTCCTGGCTCCAGGCATCCCACCCAGTCTTGGTTCCGCTTACTGTAACCAGACTGATGCAGTCAACCGGGCAGGGCGGGATGCATAAATCACAGCCCGTGCATTGCCCCGTAATAACCGTGTGAATCTGTTTGGCAGCACCGACAATAGCATCGACCGGGCAAGCTTGGATGCAAAGAGTGCAACCAATACAAGCCGCCTCATCGATGATAGCAACTGTTCGCGGGTGTTCCTTTCCGTGGCTCGTATTAAGCGTTAATTCCGGTTTTTTTAATAGTTGTGCTAACCGAACAATGCCTTGTTGTCCCCCAGGTGGGCACTGATTATATAATGCTTCTCCGGAAGCAATAGCCTCAGCATACGGGCGACAAGCGGAAAATCCACATTTGGTGCATTGCGTCTGGGGCAGCACATCTTCGATCTGGTCAGCGAGCGAATGAGTTGTGAGGGAGGTCACGATGTCAGGTATTAGTGCATGCATTAGCGAAATAATCGCTAACCAAAATTCTCAAAAAAGCCAAGTGGCAATTAGTATTCAGACCTCAAAATGCTGGTAGCTTCTGACCAATAAATCGTCTTAGCCATGTTTCCTAATAAACTCGGCAACAGTCGGATACACTGTTTCCCGCCAGCGTCGGCCGGAAAATATACCATAATGTCCACAGTTTGGCGCTACAAAACTCTGTTTTTTATTTGCGGGAATGCCTTTACAAATATTATGCGCTGCCTGAGTTTGGCCGGGGCCCGAAATGTCATCCAGCTCCCCTTCTACCGTATAGAGAGCCACTGTTTTTATGTCTTGCGGTCGCACTAATTTGCCCTCAACCTTCCACGTCCCAGCAGGGAGCCTAAATTCCTGAAACACAATTTTAATGGTTTCCAGATAAAAGTCAGCGGGCATATCTAAAACCGCATTGTACTCATTATAGAACTGGCGATGCATTTCTGCAGAGTCATCATTACCTTTAATCAGGTGCTGATAAAAATCCCAATGGCTTCGTGCATGACGACCCGGGTTCATGGCAATGAATCCGGAATGTTGTAAAAAGCCAGGATAGACTTTGCGGCCAAAACCCGGAAAGTTATGGGGTACGCTGTAAATAACATTGTTTTCAAACCACGAGAAAGGCTTTTCCACAGCCAGACTATCCACTTGTGTCGGCGACTTCCTGGGGTCAATCGGCCCACCCATCATGGTCATTGTTTTTGGTAGCTTCGGATCTTTATTAGTTGCCATTAACGAAATTGCTGCTAATACCGGAACGGTGGGTTGGCAGACCGAAATGACATGTAAATTGGGAGCGAGATGACGGATAAATTCTTGAATGTAATAGATGTAATCATGCAGGTGAAATTCGCCCACTTCAAGGGGCACCATGCGCGCGTCAGTCCAGTCAGTGATGTAGACATCATGTTCCGTAAGTAAAGTCCGGACCGTGTCACGCAATAGTGTTGAATGGTGACCAGACAAGGGGGCAACTAACAATACTTTTGGTTGGTCTAGTTTTTGGATTTCTTTGTCACTAAGCATTTTCTTAAAGTGAATTAGACGGCAAAAACTTTTATGTAATTCCGCTTCTTCGACAATGTTAATAGTTTTGCCCTTAATCGTCGTCGCTGAAATATTGAAGGGCGGTTTTTCGTAATTTTTCCCCAAGCGAAACAGAAGTTCATAGCCAGCAGCAATCCGTTGTGAAAATGGTGTATAAGCGAATGGTGAGATAGGATTGCTAATGTTTTCTCTTTCAGTGAACGTCCTGTGTTTTATTGCAATAAATTGCTGCGTTGCACCATTTTATTCCGTTTTGAGGGGCATGCCAAGCTTGTTTGGGGTCAAAACGAAAAAGCGCTAGTTCACGAAAGAAAAGGCGCTTAAATTTCTATTACTCACTTAAGATTTAATCAAAAACCGGCGTTTCCACTCCCAAAATTTTGTGTAGTTTAGGTGAAGTGGTGGTGTATTGCATATGAATTTTCTTGTCAGGAAAGATATAAGGCGCGGCCCCAAAGGCGGCCAAAGCGGCTTCATGAAAACCAGATAAAATTAGTTTCTTTTTGCCGGGATAGGTGTTGATATCGCCTACCGCAAAAATGCCAGGGATATTCGTTTCAAACTTCTCGGTGCTAGTAACTTTCAATTGCTTGCGTTCAATGTCTAGGCTCCAGTTAGTAATGGGACCAAGTTTCGGCGATAAACCATAAAAAACTAATAGGTCATCTAAAGGAAGTCGGCGGGTTACGCCATCTGTACCAGTCACTTTAATTTCAGTTAATAAATCGTCTCGCGTTTCGATTCCCGTAACTTGTCCGACTATGAATTGCATTTCTAATTGCTCACATAACTGATGCATTTTGGAAATGGAAGCAGGAGCCGCTCGGAAATCTTCACGGCGATGTAATAATACTACCGATTCTGCTTTACCCACCAGATCTAAAGCCCAGTCTAATGCAGAGTCACCACCCCCACAAATTACGATATTTTTACCATGAAAGCGAGTCGGATCCTTAACACGATAGAACAATTGTTTATTTTCAAATGCATCAATTCCGTCGACTTTGAGTGTACGAGGTTGAAAAGATCCCACACCCGCTGCAATAAAAATAGTTTTGGTGATAAAGCGTTGGCCGCGCGACGTTTCTAAATCAAATCGGCCATCTTCTCGTTGGGCTACAAGAGTGACTTCTTGATTTAAGTGAAAGGTCGGCCCAAAGGGTTGAATTTGCTGTAACAAATTGTTAGTTAATTCCTGGCCTGTACACACAGGTAAAGCAGGGATATCGTAAATAGGTTTGTCGGGATAGAGTTCAACGCACTGTCCACCCACCATAGGCAAAGAATCAATTACATGTGCTTTGATTTCTAAGAGGCCTAACTCAAAAACTTGAAATAGTCCTACAGGACCTGCACCAACAATAACTGCGTCAGCGATAATGGGAGCCAATGAATTATTAGCTTGATTGGTTTCCATAAAGCGGATAGGTTCCTATTGAGATGGCTATTTATGAATAAAATGAGGGACTGAGAAGCTCAACGCTTAAGAAACTGTATTTTTTCTTTCACATCTTTCCATTGATCAGCGTCTGGCAAATGCGCAACAGTTTTGGTAATCGCGGGCCAACTACGTGCTAAATCAACGTTAATTTTTATAAATGCTTGTTGATCAGCAGGAACATCCTCTTCTGCAAAAATTGCATTGACCGGGCATTCCGCCACGCACACAGCACAATCAATACACTCATCGGGTTCAATCACTAAAAAATTGGGGCCGACACGAAAACAATCTACCGGGCAAACATCAACGCAATCGGTATATCGGCAGCGGATGCAGGATTCGGTGACAACATGAGTCATAACGGGCCTACCTTAGAAAACGAAATTTGGAAAGCGCTTGATGCTAGCTTATTAAGCATATAAAAAGGCTGCTAGAAGAATAAATTGGTATTTTAAGGTAATTTGAGCGTTACTACAATTAATGGCACTAGCTTAAGGCCGTACTACCAAAACCGTTATCGTCACACCCAAGAATTATCTGACCTTATTATCCTCGTTCCGGGCGATTTTTTCCTTAAAAAACTATTTCGAAATAATTGTTGATTTACATCAATTAGGCCTAAGAGGATAGAAAATACACTGAAAAAACGTGATCGTCGGGCAATTTATTGCCACCGATTTATTGATTGAATCTTGCCGATTAACTATTAGTAACACTCAATACTCAATATCTTTTTGGAGAATCATCATGGATCAAAAGAATTATATTAAAAAACTACGCGACATGTGCCAGTT
Organism: Solimicrobium sp.; assembly: GCA_021155915.1. Taxonomy (GTDB): domain Bacteria; phylum Pseudomonadota; class Gammaproteobacteria; order Burkholderiales; family Burkholderiaceae_D; genus Solimicrobium. The sequence goes on from JAJNBE010000025.1 coordinate 35,482, forward strand.
AGACATCGACGCGGTAAATGCCTATGAAACGGCGTTGAAGAAAATTGATGACAAGGAAATTCATAATGCGGTTGAACAATTTCGACAAGATCATCTTCGCCATGTCGAAGAACTCAATAATCTCATTCGCAAGCTAGGAGGGACGCCGACAGAATTTACCAAAGATTTGAAGGGCTATTTGATCGAAGGAATGACAGCGTTACGCTCTGTTACGGGAACTAAAGGGGCACTGAAAGCGATGGAAACGAATGAATTTATTACTAATAAGAATTACGCTGAAGCCGTGCGAGAAAATACCGACTTTCCAGAAGAAGGACGAGCATTACTGCAAAAAAATTACGCAGATGAAAAACGCCATCTGGCGTATATTCAGGCAACATTGAAAAACCTAACTGCGCCTAAGCCCTGATTCCCAGATAGAGATAATTTCAAAGCTCAACCTTTTTTATAGAGGGAATTAGCGATGAAACAGCTAAAACAAAGTCAATCAAAACAACCCGGAATTCAAAGCGAAATGATACCCGAGCCGGAATCAATGCGGCCGGAATACCGAGGAAGCGGTAAATTAAAAAATAAAGTTGCGCTTATAACGGGGGGGGATAGCGGCATAGGAAGAGCTGTTGCTCTTTGTTATGCCAAAGAAGGCGCCGATGTTTTCATTAGTTATTTTGATGAGCACGATGATGCGAAAGAAACCCAAGAACTTGTTGAGGCAATAGGACAAAGATGTGAACTGCTTGCTGGTGATATAAGCCAGGAAAAATTTTGTAAGAGACTGGCACAGACTACAGTAAAAGAATTCGGACAATTAGATATTTTAGTTAACAATGCGGCGGTTCAATTTCCGCAAAAAAGTATTGAAGATATATCTGCAGAACAATTATTAAAAACGTTTTCAGTCAATATTTTTTCATTTTTTTATCTGACTCGTTTCGTCATGCCTCATCTAAAATGGGGTAGCGTAATTATTAATAGCACGTCAGTAACTGCTTATCGAGGGAGCCCTGAATTAATAGACTACTCAAGCACTAAGGGCGCAATTGTCGCTTTTACACGCTCCCTTTCACGCTCGCTAATGGATAAAGGTATTCGAGTGAATGCCGTTGCGCCAGGGCCGATTTGGACGCCGCTAATTCCATCTAGCTTTGATGCTGAAAAGGTAGCCAAGTTTGGGGAAAATGCACCTATGCATCGTGCCGGCCAACCTGATGAGGTCGCACCTTCTTACGTTTTCCTGGCGTGCAGCGATTCCTCTTACATGAGCGGTCAAGTGTTACATCCCAATGGGGGTGAGATTATTAACGGTTAATAATCGAGAACATAGGATAAGAAGCAAAATTTTTAGTCGCCGAGTCTATGTGGCCTGCGCTGTGCAGGACTGGTTATGAAGCCTCTTTTTCCTAGCTTAACCTGCAAACTCTGTAGTGGTGTCGGCACATGTAGAAGTTAGGGAAATTAGCTCAGTAAATATTTGGACGCTCTATTCGCTTCCTTATCCACTTATAACTATGCTCAAGAACCTGACTTGCCATTCGGGTAGGAAAATGAATAAAGCCGTGCGGCGCTTCTGGAACTAGGTATGCTTCCACATCAGAGGCCATTTGCCACCGCTCTGCCATCTGAATCGTGTCATCTTGAAGCGGATCGAGCTTGCCAACGAACATCAGTGCTGGAGGAAAATCATGAAAGTCGCCATACAGCGGCGATAAGGGCGGTTCTTTACGTTCAGCATCGTTTAGTCCGGGAGTCAGTTTATGAAACGCCTCGACAATACCTGGTCCATCCAATATTAAAGTGTCAGAGTCAGCCTGACGAACGCTTGTCGTACCGGCCAGGTCATAAACTCCATAGTAGAGTACCACACCCTGAACGCGACGAAGCAAGGTAGGCCAACGCTTTAATTGCAAAAGCGTAGCAGCGGCTAAATGCGCACCCGCTGATTCTCCGATTATAAATATAGGTAAATCGCGATACTCAGGTAACCCATCGCTTAACAGCCACCGTGCAGCAGCTAGGCAATCATTGATCAATTCTTCTAGGGGAATTTGTACCGCAAGCCGATACTCAACCGAGACTACCGCAATACTACAGGCGCTAATCATAGCTGAATTAAGCGCATCATTCATAAGCGTATTGCCCACAATCCAACCGCCGCCGTGAATATCTAGTACGACGCCTGCTGTTACCCCGAAGGGTCGGAGTATCCGTATAGAAACGTGCGAACTCTCTGAATAAATTCGACGGTGCTCTACACCTATTCCTTTGCGTGCCAGTTTATAAGAGCGTCCGATCTGTGAAAAACGTAGCAGGCATTGAGCGAGCATAAGTCCAAAACGATTACCTATCCGGAGTCGTGGAGCCCAATCCAATACTCGATTGAATTGTCTCGCTTCCGCCAATGTCCGTTCGTCAGAAGACCAAAGTTCAATAGAAGACACGTTTTCATCCTTTTATAAGTGATGATGGAAAGCGCTCTATTGTCGGGACCTCTCTGTTTAGGAACTCTCCCAAATTAGTCTACATTATTCTTTTCCGTTAGCCAGTTCGGTTAATTGATTTTAACTGAAAACTCAGGTGATCTATAAGCTTCCCTCAACCAAAGAGAGGCACTGACAATAATTAACGCTGCTGATAATAACAACATATAAGAGGTGTGGCCACCAAAAAAATAACGATAAACAGGGGACAACAATAATCCGCCAAAAATCTGGGTAACGGTGACACTGATGTTAAAAATGCCAAAATAAACGCCAGATTTTCCTTTAGGTAATATGCGGCTGACAATGGTGAACGATAAGGTGGCCAAACTTCCGTTCATAATGCCCACACCTATCATTGCTATGAGAACCGTGAAATGGGTATGCGCAAACCCGATCATGGCCATCCCAATCCCACCGCTTAGAAGAGAAATTCCATGTATAAGTTTTGCTTTACTTATGTATTCCAGAAGAAAAAACAAAAATAAAGAATAGAGGACAGTGACATATTGGCCAATGCTTAAGTATTTGGAGGCATCTAGAGTAGCTTGTTGAAATAGTTGTGCCGATTGCACCGAATCTCCGAACTCCGAGGTTGGAGATGAATAAAAATTCTGCGTCAATACGGTTGTGAAGTAGATGAAGAAAATATAAACGCCGAAGCATGCAAGCGAATGGATGCAACAGATTCTTTTGAACGTCGTCGACGTTTTTTTCAAATTTAGCGCTATATCTATAAAAATTCTTCTGCTTCGTCTAAAGTAAGAAGCAATTTTTTTGTGGTATGACTCTTCCATCTTGGTTGCAGTTTTATAGCTAGAAACGGGTTCTTTCACTTTGCGTATAGAAATGAAAATCGCCAGAGTCATCAGAATGCAAATGGTAATAAAAGATAACTCAAAATTGGCTGGTATTTTTCTTTGTCCTAATAACGGGGGGCGTGGGAAAAATAAAAAAAGTTTATTCATTAGATAAGGTAGTCCCACTGCAAGAGCCGACCCAATTCCCGCCATAAATGCCTGAAGTGCAAACGCTTTTGAGCGCTCCTCCTCTGTACTCATATCCGTAGTCAAAGCAAGCAGTGTTGCCACACAGCCGTTAATGCCAATATTAAGAATTAATATCAACACGGCTGCAGCGAATAAGGTAGTAACAGAGGAAAGTAGAAAAAAGGATAAAACAGCTAAAATACCGCAGACAATAATATACGGACGCCTTTTACCCCAACGCGTTGAGGTGCCATCACTAATTTGACCAATAAGCGGCTGTACAATCAAGCCCATTGTAGGAGGAACTAGCCATAGGTAGGAAAGCTGATAAGTTTCTGCATCAAAAAACTTAAAAATGCTGCTTAAGTAATTCAGCTCAAAGGTGAAGCCTAAATTTATTCCAAATGACAATATGGCTAAATAAAAAAAGTGTGGTTTAGAGAAATATTTTGTCACCAAAGTTGAATGCAATTTTCATCTCCAAATAACGAAACTGCTAAGAAACCAGCAAATTCTCCCTTGTCTACCGTAGACTTACAAAGACGTATTACTATTAATGGAGGAGAGGAAATACGATATGCTAAATGAATAGGATGATAGCACTACTAGCGCTCTGCCTAACTGCAAAGGAAAGGCTAATTGCTCAAATTTTTCAAAGACGTGCACCTTGTTGAGGTTTTAAACCAAACTGATCAGCGCCAAGATTGGCTTTGAGAAGGTTTTGTATGTAGAGGAGTCCAGATTCGGAGAAGACGGATACGCATTAGGCTAAGCAAGCAACTTAATGCTCTTTCTTACTCTACAAGAAGAGTAGGTGAGGGATAGGGTAGGGAAAATTTTTGCATATGCAAAATACTGCGGGTACGCGGGCTAGTTGTTATATCCAATTTTTATGTAAGCATTGGAAGCTAAGCAAAGCGCGCAAATGCTAATTTAAATTTAGAATTAAACAATATCTCTTCAAAAAATCCTAGAGTGAGGCAATGTTCCCTCAAGAAAACTAATTCTTCGTATCGTCATTCTCGCGTGTTTTTTTGGCGGGAATCAGTAGTGTAATAATCGTGGCACCAGCCACACGTTGTTTTTCACAATACAACAAAAATAAAGGCTGTTATAACACTGTATTCAACATACAGCTAAAAATCCCTCTATATTCATTCTAATTTTTTATCTATTAAGATTTGCTCAACGAATGTAAATATTCGTGCTTAAAAAAATTTAAAAGTAAGTTCTCCTTTCTAATGGAAATGGAAAACGCAGCTTAAACGAAGACTTTAAGCATCGAAAAGGTTTAATGGAAAAACTTTTGTTTGTAGTGACTAAACCAACACGTCTTGGTTGGATACGAAAATCGGTGCGACAAGGCCCATCGAACGCCTGACCGGCCAACTCCACGGTTTTACCGGCGTCTAGCAAACCTGCTCCACATGTCTCTAATGAGCATCGCGACCCATTCGGAAATTCTCTGGTACTTGACTGTACTATTTGCTGGATTTGGTCTGGTGTTAATTCAGGGTTTATCGCCAGCATAAGCGCTATCGTTCCAGCCACATGAGGGGTAGCCATGCTCGTTCCACTATAACTGGCGTAGCCATCTTTTTCGGGTGATTTCTTTCCCATGTCTACAGTAGAAAAAATGGCGACCCCCGGTGCAGAAATGCTAACTTTCGGACCATAATTGCTAAAGGAGGCTCGAGAGCCGTATCTATCCACCGCGCCGACCGCAATCACACCCTCACAGTTTGCTGGCTGTGATTCGGCAACGGGTCCTCCATCGTTACCTGCGGCGACAACAATACTAGCACCTGTATGCTTAACATCTTTAATAGCATCGGCGAACGCCCGAGAGCATTTTTCTGCATACGTACCCAAGCTCACGTTCAACACACGGGCAGGGCGGTTATTGATGGGTACGTTATCTATAGCTAATCCCGCTGCCCATCGCATGCCAGTGACGACGTCACTTAAATGGCCGCCACATTTTCCTAAAACACGTACAGGTAATATTTTACCTTTCCACGATATACCGTTCATGCCCTGACCGTTGTGAGCAGTAGCTCCGATCGTGCCGGCCACATGCGCGCCATGCCATGAACTGTCACCCGCTCCACAACGATAAAAAGGACTTTCGGAATCATTATCTTCCTCCTTAGTTATCCAATCACCCGGATCCCTGCCATCAGAACCTAAACCGGCACCATTTGCCATATCTGGATCAGAAATGAAATCGTATCCGGGTAACAGATTATGTTTGAGATCCGCATGAGCGAGATAACCAGTATCAATTACAGCAACCACGATATCCTCGGACCCTACTGTCTGGTCCCACGCTCCAGCCAGGTTAGCGCCTCCTACCCCATTAGAAAACCCCCACTGCTGTTGATAATAACTATTCTTGGGTGCGAAGAAAGGGACAACGCGCACGTCGGGTTCCACATACTCGATAGCGCTATCGTTAGTGATATCTCCTATTAGCCGTTCAGCTTCTACATGGGTAACTTGTCCGCCTAATGATAAGAGTACTGTGTTTTTACCAATTGTTTTCTCCGGACGCATGTTCCCCGCTATAGCTGAACCTGAATGAAGTTGACTTTTAAGAGAGCGACTTGTTCGTTCACTTCGCTTCTGCATTACGCGGTCGATCACGGTCTGAAGTTTTGCTAGCGGATCATTGGACTGCACATCTGACGAAGAATAGTTTTGCATATTGCCCATACTTTTAACCAAAGCGGGCTTAAGTTTTACGATCAAATGACTAATCATTTCATCGTTAGCTAAATGGTGAGTTTGTGCACAAAGAGGCAAAACGTTTCCGGCAAGCAAAGCTACCATCACCACTTTATTTGTAATTTTATGAAATGGCGTCACGAATAAGTTTCCTTTCACACGGGACTGTAGTCTTTAGGCTGAGTCAGGATTTCTACGAAAATAAAAGCTGGTAGAGAAAACATTGTAATAGCGGTGTTACCTATGGAGAATGTTATTTCGTATTTTTTAGACATTTTTTGAATGGAAGCACGAATAGGCGAACTCGGTCAAAGCTGAAAGTACTAAGGTTAAAGGTAATAAAACCAAAGGAATAAGTTAAAAATTATACAACTTAATATGTCAAAATGTCAATAAAAATGAGCATTTTAGCAACGGTTTTTATGTTGTTTTACATTATACAAAGGCATGTTGCTCATTTCCTCTGAAGAATAATATTCGTATGCTCTTGGCCCTAAATACCGCAGTGTTTGAGGTAGCATGAATAATTCATTTTAAATAGCTGTGAAGGTGGAGATTAGGTTTCCGCAGCGCTATTAGTTGGCCAAGTACTGAACACTACGATTTAAAGCTTGAATTTCAATAAAAAGTGTCCAAATCTGCTTTATCTAAGTTATCCGTAAAGAATAGAATTAGGGATACAAGGAGGAGATATCGCAATGACAAATCTAGTATGGTCTACAGAAAATGGGTTAACTCCACCTCGATGGGAACAATCGACGCCATTTGTTTCGGCAATATTTTCACCTCCAACAAAATAGCCTTATCTCTTACCTTAGCATTGGCATAATAACTGGTAACTAAAGTCGTATTTTTTAATCCGCTTTCCTCAATAATTTGTAATCCATTTTTATCCTGCCGCAGCAATTCATAGTCACTTAAAAACACGATACGATCTTTGTCTTTTGAAGTTAGTCCGCTGAAAAAATTTAACGCTTCCTGACCTTGTTTAAAGTGATGCACGTTCAAGGTCGGATATGTTTTCAGATACGGGGCAAAGCGCGTATCCCATGCACCGTGAATGGACTCTTCATCATCTAAAATGACAACGATACTGTTGAGTTTAAGATGAATGGTCTGAGCAATCCAGGTGGCGGCATCTATCCGCGGAAAAGTGAGCTGAATAGTGGTCCCTTCGCCCGCAACGGAATTTACCGTCATCTCTCCGTCGTTATAGTCTAGGGTATCCCAAACCTGCTGAAGACCTAACCCATGCCCATGTTTTTTACCTTCAGTAAAACTTTGACGGTTCAACATTTTTTCTACCAGACATGGCGACATACCCTTGCCATTATCCTGAATGGACGCTGCAACGAACTGGGTATCGGCAGTTAACTTAATTGCGATAAGGCCATTACTCTTATTGTCCAACGCATCCACGGCATTATTAATTAAGTTAGACATTGAACGTCTGAATTGACTGGTCTGCATATGGGCAAAAGCAAACTGCGCCTCTTTAACAATCTCTGTTTCAAACCTGACTGGATGATTACTGTATTGTGCTTTCTTCTCACTCAATAATTGCATGATCAAATCTGAAATTAAAAGTGGTTGACGTTGTTCAAGATCTGAGGCTGCGCGTTGTTCTTCGTTCCGGTAAGTACTCAACAAATTATTAGCGATATCTAAAATACTTTCGGTCGCTCTTTTGATCACAGAACGTTTGTTCTCATGCAGTTCATCGCAGAGATGCATCATCATATTTAAGGCGGATAATGGAGAACTGATATCATGGGCAACGGTGTGCGCCAGTGTGATGAGTTTTTGTTGATGTTCTATTTTTTGATTTTTGTTTTCCAACGTTAACCGTTCTTTCTCCTTTTTATCGGTTATTTCAATGGAGGTACCGATTACGCCAATTATTTCCCCATTTTCATCACGTAACGGGGCTTTAAATGCATCGTAATATCTTATCTGCCCCGTCGACCTATCCTTAATCGGTTCTTCCTGACTAAGCATTTGACCAGTGCGAATCACTTCGTCGTTGTGTTTAACTATATGCTCTGCTATTTCCCGTGGGTACAGGTCATAAGGTGTTACACCAATAACGAAATCGATGGAGGCCACTCCCAGACCAGCAGCAACGTAATCATTGGCTCCGACAAAAACACTGTTGAGATCATACCAATAGACGGGAACAGGATATAACGGAGCAAGGAGATCCAAATGTTTAAATACATTAATTTTTTTTAGTTTTTCTATTCTTAACGCTTCCGCTTCTTTTTCTGCGGTAACTTCTATAGAACTTCCTATTAAGCCAATAATTCTCCCGTCATCGTCGCGCAGCGGCGATTTCGACGTTGTGAAATAACGGACCTTTTCAGTTTTAAGATCTAAAATAGTTTCCTCTTGTGAAAGAGAGATACCTTTTTCCATTACTTCCATATTGTGCTTGACAATGTATTCCGCCAATTCTTTCGGATATAAATCATAGGCTGTTTTTCCGATGATCTCATTCAAACATGACGCACCCATCGCCTTTAAAGCATGTTCATTTGCACCAAGGATAATGTTGTGAATGTCTATCCAGTACACCGGTGCCGGAAGAATTTCAGCAATGGCCTCTAATTGTTGAATGGTGGTTGAATTTACAGACATCGGCAAAATTTTTAATATAGATTATAAGGAAATGATTTATCTTTTATGATGACGCCAATTTGAGGAACGATTTCTTAGCGTCTTTAATAGTTAGCATAAGCATGGTTTACACTCATTTCAATAGGCACAATCGACGCCATTTGTTTAGGTAATATTTTCACCCCCAACAAAATAGCTTTATCTCTTACCTTAGCATTGGCATAATAACTGGTAACTAAAGTCGTATTTTTTAATCCGCTTTCTTCAATAATTTGAAATCCATTTTTGTCCTGCCGCAGCAATTCATAGTCACTTAAAAACACGATCCGTTCTTTGTCCTTTAAACTTAGCAGATAGATAAAATTTAATGCATCCTGACCCTGCTTAAAATGATGCACCTGTAAGGTTGGATATGTTTTCAAATACCAGGCAAAGCGGGTATCCCATGCCCCGTGAATAGACTCTTCATCATCTAAAATGACGACAGTACTGTTGAGTTTAAGATGAATAGTCTGAGCAATCCAGATGGGCTCATCTATCCGAGAGAAAGTTAGCTGAATAGTGGTTCCTTCGCCTAAAGTAGAATTTACGATCATCTCGCCCTGGTTATAATCGAGGGTACTCCAGATCTGTTGAAGACCTAAACCATGCCCATGTTTTTTCCCTTCAGTAAAACTTTGACGGTTCAACATTTTTTCTACCAGGCAGGACGACATACCTTTGCCATTATCCTGAACGGAGACTGCAACAAGTTGGGTGCCAGCGGTTAACTTAATTGTGATAAGACCATTACTTTTTTTGTCCAACGCATCCACGGCATTATTGACTAAGTTGGACAGAGACCGTCCAAATTGACTGGCCTGCATGTTGGCAAAAGCAAAATGGGCATCAGCATCTATCTGAATTTCAAACCTAACCGGGTCATTACTGTACTGTGCCTTTTTTTCGCTCAATAATTGCACAATCAAATCTGAAATTAAAAGTGGTTGACGTTGTTCAAGCTCTGACGTTGCTCGCTGTTCTTCGTTCCTGTAAGTACTCAACAAGTTATTAGCGATATCTAAAATACTTTCGGTCGCTCTTTTGATCACTGAACGTTTGTTCTCATGCAGTTCGTCGCAGAGATGCATCATCATATTTAATGCGGATAAGGGAGAACTAATATCATGGGCAACGGTATGTGCAAGTGTGATGAGTTTTTGTTGATGTTCGATTTTTTGATTCTTATTCTCTAACGTTAAACGCTCCACTTCTTTTCTTGCGGTAATATCTAACGAGGTGCCGATTGTACCGATGATATCGCCGTTATCATCGCGCAATGGCGCAATTAAGGCCTCAAAGTATTTCACCTGCTTCGTAGTAATATCTTCGATTGCTTCTTCACCGGAAAACGACCGCCCCGTCAGCACTACGTCATTGTGGTGCTGCATGACATCAAGCGCCATTGATTCAGGATAAACATCTAGCGGCGATTTACCGATTAGATATCTTTTACTAAAATTAGCTCCTATGTTCTGTAAAACACAGTTATTCACGCCCATATATCTCTGCTTTTTATCGAGCCAATAAATTGGTATGGGTATAATTTCCATTACCTTCCTCAGATGCGTCAATATTTTTTCATATCTCAAATCTTCATCTGCAGCTTTTCCTACTGAAATTTTGACTAAGTTACCAATGATGCCAATAGTATTGTCATTCCCATCTAGTAATGGCGACCTGATTACCCTGTAATATTGAAATTCACCTGTACGAATATTGACAATTTCTTCCTCAAACTCAATGGCTTTACCTGCCTCGATTACCTTCTTACTATTTTCATTCAAAACCCTCGCCACCTGCTCCGGGTAAAAGTCTTCATGGCGTCTTCTTCTGATCTTTGGTCCTATCTCTAAACCACCCAGTTCCTTACACATTAAATCATTGAAGCCTAAGACAATTCCACTAGCATCAAGCCAGTAAAGGGGAACGGGTATGTAATTGGCAATACGTTCTAGTTCTAGAAATAGCTGCGCTTGTCTTCTTTTCTTGTTTTCATCATCCATGGAGTTACTCTTTGTTAATAATTATTTTCAGTAGTGTCCGGTTAAAAATCGAATAAATTCAATTGGTTAGCGATGAGTACTGGTTCAGAAATGTAGCCATCGGTCTGAAAGGCGCATGAAATCTCA
>JAJNBE010000026.1 GCA_021155915.1 Solimicrobium sp.
GGGCACCCCGGAAAAAACCGACTCATCGCTTTGTTGGGCTTCCAGCATCATTGTATATGCCTCTCGTTGTTTTCTGAGCGATCGTGTTTCATACCCTCGGTCAGCTGCTATTCCCAAATATTCTTTGGCCTTTGCATCATTTTTTGGCATGCCATGACTGCCTGTTTCGAATACTTTCCCAAGAAAATAGGCAGCGTATTTTAGATTCACTCGCTGGGGAACAGCTTTCTCCAATAATTTTACCAGTTCGCGCTCTTTCATAAAAGCTTCAAACGTTGATAACCTATGTCGTTCTTCAAGAAAGTATAAGAGACGAGGTGCCGCCGCGATTTGATAAGTCTTAAAACTTATCGGCCCGTTTTTTCTATCGTGAGCTCTTGCTGGGATAGATAGCATCTGGCGACTAGTTTCGTGATGTCTAGCAACGTAAGCCTCAATGGCTGCCTCAAAGAGTTTGTCTTCAATAATGGTCTTCTCTAACCATCCCGAATTTTCTTTGGCAATTTTATAAACGGCTTCGCAAATACGGACTGCTTGTCCAAGCCGCCCGTTTTCAATCATTGAAAAGGCACGGTCAATTTCCCTTTCCACCAACATAACGTCTTCACTTTCATTCATAACGCTAATCAAGTTAATTTCAGCCGTCGCAGCATTAAACCCACTTTGGCAAGCCCTCTTAATAACGTCTTTGCCACCAAAGCACTGCTCAACAAAGGACAGATCAATACCAGCTAGGTCTATTTTCCCTGCGTTATTCTCCTCCCCAATTGTCTGCATCAAAGTATTCATTTTTGAATGGGTTTTTTCGCTAGACTCCAAATAACCCTGTTTAAAAATAGTTGATAATGTATTGGCTAACGAATTCTCGAGAAAGTGTAAATCCGTGTTGCCGAACCATCCAGCTTGAATTTCAAACCTCCTATAAGATCCTACTAGAAAAGTGATCACCGTTTTTTCAAAAGGCAAACATTCTTCCAGGCTGGCTTTTCCAATCAGGAACTTTAAAAGCTGTTCCTCAGGCACACCTTTTCTGTCCATAAAAGTCAAAGTATTTTGAAATCCCCTGTCTCGTTTTAAGCCATCCAGAAAGGAGCGATTGTCCTCTATTCTTTTCTCTAGATTAAACACGTTTGAATCGACTGTGCTATTTCGTTCTGTTGAGTTAGAGTTACTCAAGTCGAAAGCTGGACGGGTAGTGTTTACTTGTTGACGGGTTGGCAGCATAGAAAACTTTCTTTAAGATTGTTGGAATACATATAAATAAGTTGACCCTTCATTCAGCCTGTCGGGTTTCACCGAAGTAATGGGCGATTCTTTCTTAGCAGGCGAGAAGATGGTTCGGTCAAGTCATTATCGATCCTGTGAGCCGTAGCGGCTATTGTGGATATCCACTAAGTAGCAACCACATTTTTCGGCACTCGCGGTCATCCCTAGATCATCCTGCACGAGCGATTACGAAAATGGATTGCAAGCCACTCACAACCCTAGCCAATATTCGGATAAAGAAAGAGCGAAGATAACAATATTTTGAAGGAAGGCACGTCATAGAGGATGCGCATTCCATGCGCGGCTGTGTTTCCGATTAGGGAGAACTCTGCATACGACCTGCTAATGCGAGAACCAAGTACCGCGTCGCGCGGTGCTCGTAGTTCTTTTGTAGTTCAGTGCATCTTAGTTGCCGCGCTCCGTGTACCATGTCTTTGGCGCGCTCGCTAAAGTTAATGAAATAGATGCCTCTCACAGGTAGCGCATGCTGGATCATCGAAAGCGTATCGGGTGTTGGCATGAGGACTGCATGACAGGTCAGACCGTGATGATCTTAACTCGGCCCGCACAATATGCCTCGAGTACGACGGGTCGAATGAGGAACCATCAGCGAATTTCGCCATGCGTCAGCAGCCCTTATTTCGGCTGTACTAAAGACCGAATGTTGGGCTGCAATCAACTACGTCATGGAGTTATTTATAAATTACACTTGCAAATGGGAGGCATGCCTATATGTGCAGAGGTCTCTTTTTATGAGTATTTGTTTTCGAAGCTAAACGTATGCGACTTCTTTGTAAAATAGAGACCACAAAATACGCCTACCAGACTTAAAAATACTACGTAGTACGACGAGCTTAATGGATTGATTTTATTTGCGATTCCCAGAAATAAGGGCGTCAATCCGCCAAAAATCGCATAGGACAAGTTGTAAGAAATGGAGAGCCCGGTAAAACGGATATGCGCTGGAAAGACACGCACCATCAGGGAGGGAACAGCGCCAGCAATTCCTACGAAGAAACCGGTAATTGCATACATTACGGTGAGAATTAGATAATCTACTTTCCCAATGCTGTGATAGAAAATGCTGCTGCTAATCGCTAGTGCGCTGCACATCACCACGAACGTTTTACCTACACCAAATTTGTCGCACAAGTAGCCTGTAAATATGCATCCTGCCGCCAACGCCAAAATGGCGAAGTTTTGCATAATCAATGCTGTTTTCGCAGGTATGTTAAATAGGTCTGATTTCATCAATTCCGGCGAAAATAAGATCACCACCACAATCCCTGCAGTTAATAGCCAGGTTGCTAAGGCTGAAATCAGAATGGCGGGTTTATGATGACGATAAACAGTGGCTATCGGTAGGCCTTGATTCAATATTTTACGTTCTTGCATTTCTTTAAATATAGGAGTTTCTTCCAAATAACGTCGTAGATAGACGGCAACGAAGCCAAGCATTCCCCCAACGATGAACGGAATGCGCCAGGCATATTCCGCAATTTCGCTATGAGAAAAACTGCTATTTATCAACAATGCCATGGATGATCCAAGCAAGATCCCAAAGGTCAAGCCACAGGTAACCATGCCATTTGCAATGCCAACTCTGTTGGCCGGAACGTGTTCGGATACGAATACCCATGCACCGGGTATCTCGCCACCGATGGCAATACCTTGCAACATCCGCATTGCTAACAATAGAAGCGGGGCAGCATAACCAATATGTTCAAAGGTGGGCAGTAATCCAATGCAAAACGTGGGCAACGCCATTAATACAATGGACAAAGTAAACATACGCTTTCGGCCAACTAAATCACCAAAATGCGCCATAACTAAACCGCCCAGGGGACGCATAAAATAAGCAATGGCGAAAGCGCCATACGTATTTAAGAGTTTCCAAAAAGGGCTAAGGTCGGGAGGGAAAAATTGGTCACTAAAAATGGAGGCGAAAAAAATAAAAATAATAAAATCGTAGAATTCCAACGCGCCGCCAAGCGAAGCTAATGAAAGAGTTTTGATGTCATTTTTGTTTAATGGGCGCATAGATTGTGTTAATTATTGTTAATTTGGATTGGTATTGATTAGCCGATGATTTAACTTATTGTGAACTATTTTATGTCACTATTTATCCAGCTTACGGTTTACCGGCATGATTTCTTAGGTAATATGCGGCCGTATTCTACCAATGAAACTTGGTATCTGTTTTAACTAATTAGAAGCTTCCAGACATTCCGATAAAAAGGGTACGCCGCGCACCGTACTGTGGTGCTCCAACGCCAATTCCCGTGCCATCACGCAACAAATAGCAATGGTCAAATAGGTTTAATAAAGCAACGCGGCCTTCTATGGTCCCGAAGGCGTTACTTTTCCAAGTTCTCGTTAGATTGCTGTTAAAGACAATATACTGCGGCAGTGAGGCTGAATTGGGTGCACCGCCTTCGGGAGTGTTACGCAAACCGCTGCCATAAATAAAATCACCGCTAAGTTTATAATCTCCCAGTTTAACGTTCGCTCCCCCGGAAGCAGAAAAAGTTTGGTCGTGATCTAAATAAACGTAATGATCAGCGATATACGCTAGTTCGTCCGCTTCCATAGTAGCCTGGCCGGAGATTATATTGGTGGCTTGCGCTTTTTGAATGGCAAAATTCAAAAAGCTGCCCCATTTTTTTTCAGTGTAAATGGCTGACAATTCCACTCCCTTTGCATATCCCCTTGCGTAGTTAAATGGCGTCAAAATTAGTGCCTTACCAAATTGACCTTCGTCTAATAAATTGGTTATTTGTCGTATTTATTAATACTATTTTGCGATAATAATTTTTGTGAAGGCGGGTTGAAATAACGTGAATAACCCGCGTGTAGAGCTGTATTTTCCGTAGCTTGAAATGCTAAGTTGACACGCGGGCTCCATTGCTGCTCCTCAATGTAGGCGGAAATGCGGTCATAGCGTACGCCATAGTTTACTGTTAATAACCTGCTAATGGACCATTGATCTTGCAAATAGAAACTGCTTGTGGTGCCTAGCTTGCTTGATTCATCGAGTATGGTAATAGGATCAGCACTTGGAACGCCATCAGAAAGGGGAAATACTTGTGAGCGATTATTACTGTCCGTATGCTGGCGATTAAAGGCAAGACCGCTTCGGAAAGTATGGTTTTGACTGAGTTTATAGCTAACATCAAATTGCAAGCCGTTCGATGAGCTACTGCGTAAAGCATGCGTCGCGACGCCGTTATAGACCAGATCGCCAAAAATATCTGGTTTAAATAGAACTCTTGAAAACTGATGGTAACTAGAAAGTTGAAAATTAACGTCACCGAATGTTTTTTGATAAGCCAGGACGACAAAACGATTAGTTTCTTCTTGTTCGTCCTTCAGTGATGAAGAGGGAATGTTGTTAAACCCGGTATCAATATTACTGAACCCAGTTAAGGAGAACTGGGCCGTTTGATCTGGATTATTAGGAATCTGAAAGTGCCCATTATAGGTGCCAAATAAAAGGCTTACTCGAGAATCATCTTCAAAATAATAGGACAAGTTACCAAATGATTTAGTCTGGCGGGTGTCGTCATGTATGGGCTTTCTCCTGGCTGTGGGATTTTCGATGCCAATGGAATTTCTTAGGTAACTTCCCGACAAATAATAATTTAATGCGCCGACGCTACCAAATACTTCAGCACTTGATTCGGCGTGGTTATAATTGGCAAGCTGTAGACCAATTCTTCCACCCGGTTTTATATTGCCTTCTTTAGTCTGTATATCAATAATGCCTGCGGTACGAAGCCCATACTGAGCGGGCAGCGCCCCGGTGACGAAATCAACATTATTCACAAAATGTGTATCAATCGATTGTCCAAACCCAGAAATACCTTCGGGTAGTTCTATGCCGTTAATGCGATATTGCGCGTTACCGTGATCATCACGAATGTGTAATGAACCAGAGGCTTTGGAATCTCGCGCGATGCCGGGCAAATGTAATAAGACCTCATTAAATGGCGTGTTATCGCCCTGGCTCATGCTGTCAATAAAGCGTTGATCGATGGAATATACAGTGGTGCCGATATTCGGTAGGAGTTCAGTACGTGCATGTTTAAATCGTTCCGGAGCAGAAATAATTACCGTGTTTTCAGACTTGGGTTTATCTGTGGCATGAATTAAAGTGGGATAAGCTGAGGTTGTTAAAATACTGGCGAGGAAAAGCGATAATTTGTACGGTATTGCGTGGGCAATAAAGCGTTGCATAGAAACCTTTAATATAAACATGTGCTGTAATTCTTGAGATAATGAATGATTTGTTGGGGAAAAGTGAACAAGTAATTTCGAAAAAGTAAGACCGAAATTTGAACCCTCAGAATCGTCTATTATTGACGAGAAAGTGGATAGAAATGATCATGCACTGCCGATTACATCCATAGGGTACGCCAACTTATTACTAACCAATCCCATTTGGTTAGGGTTGGTCTATTATGAAACACGCTTTCTGGATTTAGTTCGATTTTTTCTAAGATGCGCAATCCACCTTGAACCACAGCGCGTAATTCTAAACCAATTCGCCCAGGTAATCGTTTTGCGAGTTGACTGCCGGAAAATAATAATTCACGCGTGCGTTTGATCTCAAATTGCATAAGGCTGGTAAAAGCGGAGCCGCCTATTTTCTGGTCGATAGTTTGTTCTGTGACCCCAAAGTGCTTCATATCTTCTAAAGGAATATAAATACGCCTCTTTTGCCAGTCGATGGCAATATCTTGCCAGAAATTGATAAGCTGGAGGGCCGAGCAAATCGCATCTGAATCGCGTAAGTTTTCGGAAGACACTGCGTCGTACAAATGTAATATTAATGTCCCCACAGGATTGGCTGAACGGCTGCAATAATCTGACAATTCAGCGTAACTGGAATAGCGTTTCTGCACAATGTCTTGTTTAAAAGCGGAAAGTAGAAGATACAGGGGTTGAGTCGGTAATTGATACTCTAAAATTATTTTTTGTAGCACTTGAAATTGTACTTGCTCAGGTATTTCATCGCAGTCAATTTGCTTTAATTGGACTGCATATGCATTTAGCCCCGTGATGCGTTGCTCATCATTAGCGTCACCCTCATCGGCAATATCATCCGCATTCCGCGCAAAAGTGTACAGTGCGCGCACCGCAGGGCGAAGTCGGGCGGGGAGCAAAAAAGAGGCAACCGGGAAATTTTCGTAATGATTGACGGACATAAACTACAGTTATAAGAGCAGTGAAATGGTCGGGACATCTACGCTTAGGAGAGATCTCCGCATCGTTATCTCCGACAGCGGGGAATGATAACTCAGAGGTGTGAATTCATATAAATGCTAACTCTAGTTAAAGCTCGCGGTTATGGGCCTAGTAAAGGTCGTCCACCCTTTTATCAAGATGTTTAAATTGATGCATAGGGGTTAGAGCTTTGTTAGTCCAACTTTTGGAACAGAATGTCGGGTTATTACCCCTACCTTCCACACGTTAGTAATCGCAATGTGTCGGAAACCAAGCCATTATTTTCATATTGAGACCTCTGCGTAACCTACTGCGCGACCCAAATCCGGTGTTGCGCTGTGCTCGCAATCCTCATGTACTCAAGTACATTCCGGGTGCTGCGCTCCGTGCGCCTTGACTTTAACTCGCTCGCCACGGTTATGCAGAGGTCTCTATTAAAACAATAAATTAGAGCAAAAAATTTTAACGGTATAGAGTGGAAGTTAAATGAGGGTTTCATCATGAGTGCCATATCGGTTTGCTTCTTCTACACTTTTTTGTGCTGTCCATACAGTTAAAAGAATCCATCCAATAAGAGGAATTAAGTCGAATAGAAGATACCAGCCACTGCGGTTGGTGTCATGTAGTCTGCGAACTGATACTGAAAACACAGGTAGAAGTACCAACAGAAGAAAGAGGGTACTGGCGATAAAAGAGCTATCGACAATATCTAATACGGTAGTAACCAAAACAGTAAAGAGAACAAACCACCAATATTCAGATCTGGTAGCGCGCCCATTGAAGTCGGTATATTTGGTAAAACAGGTGCGAATTGATTCGATGAAAGTCATAATATCTCCTTTATCCCTATAAATATGTGTCGGATGTATTTGTACTCTAAATTGGCATGGTAGGAAACACAATACTAAAGTATTTCTCAAATTAAGATTCTATTCAAGGAATATTCCATATGAAAACTGTCCCTCTTTCAAAAATAGCCATATCTTGCATAGTTGCTATGCTTAAGTTTATGATCATCCTAACAAATATTCTAGACTGCGGCAGTAATAAGTCTTGCCTTGACTGCGTTGCGTCTCCTGGCGGCATATAGGCCGCCGCGTCGGTACGGTGGAACAGAAAATCTCACCAATTTATCTGCACGTCGGTTTTCAATTCCTGCAATATCGTGGTGGAAATTTCTTCAATTGATTTAGTGGTGGAAGATAACCAACGGATTCCTTCTCTTTTCATCATTGCTTCCGCTTCATTTACCTCGTAACGACAGTTTTCCAGTGCGGCGTATTTACTACCAGGACGACGCTCGTTGCGGATTTCTGTTAAGCGCTCGGGTGCAATAGTTAATCCAAAAATTTTGGGTTTGAACATATATAAATTGGATGGCAATTTACCCCGTTCAAAGTCTTCTGGAATGAGGGGATAATTGGCTGCTTTAATACCAAATTGCATGGCTAAATAAAGGCTGGTGGGCGTTTTCCCAGAACGTGAGACTCCCACTAAAATTACATCCGCTTCGGTAAGGCTCTTATTTGATTGCCCGTCATCATGTGCCAACGAATAGTTGATGGCTTCAATTCGATTCTTATAGGCTTGAGTATCGGCCGTATTGTGGCTACGGCCTACCGTATGAGTAGACTTAACGCCTAATTCTCGTTCCAACGGTTCCACAAAAGTCTGAATCAAGTCCATGTGCATAGCCTGCGCCTGTCGAATTATGCTAGCGAGCTCGGTTGAGACTAAAGTAGAAAATATAATGGGACGCAGACTACTTTCGGCATAAGATTCGTTTATCTTTTTACACGCATCGTGCGCTTTTTCAGCATTATCGATAAATGGCAAGCGAATTTGTCTGAATCGTAAGTCGAATTGCGAGAGCACTGAATGACCAAAAGTTTCTGCTGTAATGCCAGTTCCATCGGAAACATAGAATACGGTATGCCCGTCGAGAGGCATAGGTGCTTGAAGGGAGTCGGTCATCGTTGTTAGCTGAAAAAATTTTGAACGAGGAATATATCACTTTCGCCCACACATTGGCATGTAAAATAGAGGGTTTCAATTTAAGTTAGCGCGACACTAAGAAAAATAAAACACGCGAGCTTGCTGAATCGGTTTCTTATTTGATTAAAGAGGTAGTAATGACTAACGCTATTATTGGTGAGAGCTTAAACGACACGACTTACGTCATTTCATTGGCAAAGTTAAGAATGCAGGACGTGGAATCGGTTGGGGGTAAAAATGCTTCACTAGGCGAAATGATTAGCCAGCTGGCAAATGCTGGTGTAAGGGTGCCTGGCGGTTTTGCCACTACTGCACAAGCTTTTCGCGACTTTCTGGCATTTGCACAACCAGGCAGACAGTCTTTAGCAGACCGTATTGCGCACCGTCTAGAAGATTTAGATATCAATGACGTCCGTTCGTTAGCTAGAGCGGGGGCTGAAATTCGTCAATGGATTATTGAGACGCCATTTCAACCGCGTTTGCTGGACGAAATTACTTATTTTTATCAGCAGCTTGTAAAAGAGTCGGGGGAAGAAATGTCGTTCGCAGTGCGTTCTTCTGCGACCGCTGAAGATTTGCCTGATGCTTCTTTCGCAGGTCAGCAAGAAACTTTTTTGAATGTGGTTGGTCTCGAACACATTTTGGATGCAATGAAACACGTTTTTGCTTCCTTATATAATGACCGTGCTATTTCTTATCGCGTACACAAAGGTTTTATCCATTCTGAAGTCGCCTTGTCTGCAGGTGTACAGCGTATGGTTCGCTCTGATTTGGGCGCAGCTGGCGTAATGTTTACGATGGATACAGAGTCCGGCTTCAAAGATGTTGTCTTCATTACGTCGAGTTACGGCTTGGGAGAGACGGTAGTGCAGGGCGCGGTGAATCCAGACGAGTTTTATGTCCATAAACCGATGTTGGCAATCGATAAATTGTCCGTAATCCGTCGCAATATCGGTTCCAAATTAATAAAAATGGAATTTACTGAAGTGCAGCAAGCGGGGCAGTCAGTTCGGACCGTAGATGTACCGGTTGAGCAGCGGAATCGTTATTCCTTAACTGATTCGGAAGTAGTTGAACTTGCTAAATATGCGGTAATTATTGAACAGCATTATGGCCGCCCGATGGATATTGAGTGGGGTAAAGACGGGCAAGATGGTTGTCTCTATATTCTTCAAGCGCGACCTGAAACGGTGAAATCACAACAAAAAAACACCGATATTCAACAGCGTTTTAAGCTCAAACGGCATGGTACCGTGTTGATATCAGGTCGTGCGATTGGTCAAAAAATTGGTGCGGGTCGCGTACGTGTCGTTAATGACCCTTCTGAAATGGAGTTAGTCCAACCGGGTGATATTTTGGTCGCAGATATGACAGACCCTAATTGGGAGCCGGTCATGAAACGTGCTTCGGCAATTGTAACTAACCGGGGCGGAAGAACTTGCCACGCCGCAATTATTGCCCGCGAATTAGGCGTCCCAGCCGTTGTGGGATGCGGACATGCGACGGATATTCTTAAGAACGACGCTTTGGTGACTGTTTCTTGCGCTGAAGGTGACGAAGGCAATGTTTATGATGGCTTGCTGGAAACAGAGATCACCGAAATAAATAATACTGTTTTGCCCGACATACCCGTTAAAATTATGATGAATGTGGGTAATCCACAAATGGCATTTGATTTCCAAGGGCTCCCTAATGCGGGAGTAGGACTGGCCCGTTTGGAATTTATTATTAATAATAATATTGGCGTCCATCCAAAAGCGATTTTGGATTATCCCAATATTGATCCGTCGTTAAAAAAAGCTGTTGAATCGGTTGCGCGTGGTCATGCGTCTCCTAGAGCATTTTATATTGATAAATTAACGGAAGGAATCGCCACCATTGGTGCCGCTTTTTGGCCAAAGCCTGTCATTGTCCGGCTCTCTGACTTTAAATCAAATGAGTACAAAAAGTTGATCGGTGGTACCCGTTATGAACCCGACGAAGAAAATCCTATGCTCGGTTTCCGGGGCGCTGCAAGGTATCTTGCTGATAATTTTGCTGAATGCTTCGAGATGGAATGTACCGCACTAAAACGTGTTCGCGACGATATGGGTTTAACAAACGTAGAAATTATGGTGCCATTTGTACGAACATTGGGCCAGGCGGAAAAAGTCGTAGAACTCTTAGCAAAAAATGGTTTGCGCCGGGGTGAAAATGGTTTGCGTTTAATCATGATGTGCGAAATTCCATCTAACGCCATTTTGGCTGAGCAATTCCTTGAATACTTTGACGGCTTTTCCATAGGTTCGAATGATTTAACTCAATTAACCTTAGGGTTAGATCGTGATTCAGGAATGCCGTTGCTTGCTGCAGATTTTGACGAGCGCGACCCTGCTGTATTAGCATTAGTATCACAAGCGATCCGAGCTTGTTTAAAACAAGGCAAGTATGTCGGTATTTGTGGTCAGGGACCATCGGATCATCCTGACTTTGCGAAATGGTTGATGACAGAAGGTATTGTGTCAATTTCATTGAATCCGGATACGGTAATTGATACATGGCAATCTCTGGCCGAATAGAAAAAGGAAAATCATGAGTGAATGGATGAATTGGTTAATTGTTGCTGGAATTATGGTGGTGCTGGAAATGTTTACCGGGACCTTTTATTTGTTGATGATTGCCGTCGGATTGTTAGCGGCTTCGTTGGTTGCTTTTTTGGGTTTAACGAGTGAGTATCAGATAATTACTGCGGCATTGGTGGGCGCGATCGCTACTATTTCTCTGCGTCGTAGCCGGTTTGGAATTACCCATAAAGTAAAGGCCGCTCGTGATCCAAATGTAAATTTGGATATTGGGCAATCGATTCAAATTAATGAATGGCATAGCAATTCGACAGGAGTTTTTAGCGCGCGCGCGATGCATCGGGGGGCGCTATGGGATGTTAAGTACGTCGGGAAGGAAGAGCCGGGAGCGGGTACCTTTAAAATCGTTGAGATTCAGGGTAGCCAATTAGTGGTGGAGCATGTAAAAGGGTAATAGGAAGGTTTCCTCACTCCTGGAGGCGAGGAACTAAATTTAAAAAAATAAAGGAATACTATGGAATTCAATTTTGGAAGCGTCGCTTTTATTTTATTTGCGATTGCCGTTGTATTTGTAGTCAAAACAATTAACGTCGTTCCACAACAGCATGCCTGGGTGGTTGAGCGGCTCGGTAAATATCACTCGACGTTAGGCCCGGGTTTAAACATTGTGTTGCCATTTATTGATCGCATTGCTTATAAGCATATACTTAAGGAAATTCCGTTAGACGTTCCTCCTCAAGTTTGCATTACGCGTGACAATACGCAGTTGTCTGTGGACGGTATTTTATATTTTCAGGTTACTGACGCTATGCGGGCTTCCTACGGCTCGTCTAATTACGTTGCCGCTATTACCCAATTGGCGCAAACTACGTTGCGTTCGGTCATTGGTAAAATGGAACTCGATAAAACGTTTGAAGAACGCGATCATATTAATACCAGTATTGTTAATGCTATCGATGAGTCCGCTGCCAACTGGGGTGTAAAGGTTTTGCGTTATGAAATTAAAGACTTAACACCACCAAGAGAAATTTTACATGCGATGCAAGCTCAAATTACTGCTGAGCGTGAAAAGCGTGCTTTAATCGCGGCGTCAGAAGGTCGTAAGCAAGAGCAAATTAATATTGCAACGGGTGAGCGTGAGGCTTCAATTGCGAAATCAGAAGGTGAAATGCAGGCATCGATTAATCGTGCGCAAGGTCAGGCTGCAGCGATTCTTTCTATTGCTGAAGCTAGCGCAGAGGCGATACGTAAAACCGCGGCTGCAATCCAATCACCTGGCGGCGCCGATGCCGTTAATTTGAAAGTGGCAGAACAATATGTGAACGCATTTGCGCAATTAGCTAAAACAAACAATTCTATTATTATTCCAGCAAATATGGCGGATATTGGCGGATTGATCGCAACGGCGATGAACGTGGTGAAGTCACAAATAGTACATAAATAAAAAAATCTCATCAGTTAAGGACAAGAGGCGCGCATTCAATAAACTTGGATGTGCGTTTTTTTTTAGTTCATCGCCTGTTTTTTAAATTTTTTAAACCCAGAATTCCTATTAGAACGGAGCCAAGTGTGCTTCTTTTAATTCGTCTGGCAAGATTGAAGTGATGACTAAAGCCACAAAAGTTACACTACTGGATTCCCAACAAGAACACTCGGGAATGACGTATCGGCGGTTGTGGGTGGTTTAAGGTGCAGAGAGTGTAAACAATTTTGTCTAAGCGCGATTGCCCTGGTATAGGTATATTCCACAATGGAATTGTAGTATTTTTACCTTATCATAAAAGGTTCTGCGATCTAAAATTTATGGCCAAAGTCTCCCTCTTCTACTAATTCGGCAGTCCGCGTGACTGTAAACTATCATGCTTCGTGCTAATCCTTACTTAGCTTGTCCCGTTCAGCAAACGAACGCCAGCCATGTTAATGCAACTTCGGCCATGAAAGATAAAGTAACCGCTATCATTTTCAAAGACGTGGTCAACAGTATTATTATCTTAGGCTTTGATAATGTATTTCATCTTTGTCAACAAAAAATTGAAAAAAAAATTTTTTTCGAAGAATTGCGCCGTTTAGGCGAGGAAAGAAGAATAAATTTAAGTTGGCTTTTTCTAAACAGCGAATGTGTTACTGAAATACAAAATATTGTTGCTGCTTTAACAAACAGAACACGTGATATTTTGGAGGCGTTTATTCCTGGTGCAGTGAGAAACCGGGAAATTATTCTGTTTTCTTCTGAGCTTGATTCAGCTAATCCTTACCAAATAATCGCAAGAGCAGGGGCTATTTATTTTCAGACTAAAGATAGGGACGGAATAGTGGAAGAAATTCAGTTGATGTCTTTTGCTCAATACCTTAGTTATGGGCTACCACAATGGCAGTCAAGAAACCTTAATGGTTCAGATTTGAGCGAGCTGGATTTGCGGGGAGTAATCCTTAGGCATTCAACTTCAAAAGGTACAAACTTCAGCAGGTCGGACTTAAGTTATTCCAATCTGGACAATTCGCTTTTTGATCACGCGAAATTGTATGGGACCAATCTGACCGGTGCAACCATGAACAACGTGTCTTTACTTGGTGTAAAAATTGATGACGGCGCTCATTTTGAGAACACGACGATACCACTACCAAATTTTGAAACGGACGAGGCGTTAAGTTTCATCAACAGAATTAGCAATGAATTCATGAGTGTTAAATTAAGCTTGCTTCATCAGCTCATTGACAAGTTATCAGAAACAACCACAACTGTTCTTATTTCAGAACGGGATAAAAGTCACTTGCTATTCAGTTTTTTTGATAATGATTTTTATATGCAAGACGCCAAAGTTCGCTCATTTACCACAAAAAATCTGCTTTCCGCTCCAGTTGCGAATTGGCTAGTGACCTTAATCAATGAAGGAATAGGCAGACTCGACTCTAAAGAAGGTATTGCAGAAATAAAAATTATCACTAAGAGTCTGAAAAAAAATGTAGAGGATATTTTGGCAGCATTCAAAGTGGGTGCAGATAGGCAAAAGCAAATCATTCTTTTAACCTCAAGTAATTCCACGCGTCCCTACCAGCTCTTTGCCAAAGCAGGTGCTATTCACTTGAAATTTGACGGATCAGATAACGTTATTCAACTAATGTCATTTGCTCAGTTTTTAAATCAGCGTTACTTGGGTTACTGCGAGTACTACTCCGGATGGGCCCTGGACAAATTAAATTTGAGTAATTTAGATCTGACTGGAGTGGATCTGTTTGAGTCGGATCTAAGAGACATCAATTTTGCTAACACAAATCTCACCAAGGCTAATCTGTGCGATACGGCGCTTCAAGGGGCCATCTTGAGCGGCACAATTCTGAGCATGGCGCAAATGGAGAACGTATTGCTTCACGGCGTTAAATGGGATAGCTCCACTCTTTTTCATTACACATCAATTAACCTATCTTTTGAGGATGATCCCGAGTTTGATCAATTACTAAACCACCTCACTAATGAAGAAGATGGCAGCCATTTAAAGTTGATCGATGGAATTGGTGAGTCCTATTTTACCCCCGAAGGTAAGGTTCTTAAGTTAGACCTGATGCACCAACTCATTGCGCATCTAGAAAGCTGCAAAATTGAGAGTGAAGATATCCTTGATTCTACATCAGCAATATTGGATATCTTTACGAATAACCCGCTCTATATGAACGATCCTGTTATCTTGGCATTCATAAAAAAATACATATTATCGGGCAGAATTACGGAGGGCAATTTCGCTGAGCTAAAGTACTCTGGAGAACCAGAACTACGATTACTTTTAAATGTAGTCAATTCAAGTGAACAATCAGCGCAATTCATGTTAGACAACAATGGCTTTTTTATTCAGCTGATAATGTTGTGTACTGAGAAGAGCATTAGTGCCGACATACAACAACAGGCGCAGCGATTATATCAAACGTACCTAAGTCTTGCACAACTGAGAGTAGCAAAGCAACTCATTGACGATGTGTTAACGGGCGATACGCGCTTAATAGATGGTTTGGATAAAGAGGAAAAAACAGGCAAAGATTTACCGGCGGGTCCATGCTTTGCCTTTTTTGAAAAACGGGCAGTTACCAATCAGCACCGCAACCATTTTATTACCAACCATATTCTAATCGTAGACCGGATCCAATTACGTGCCATGCAGCGTGTAGATAGCAGCGATGACGACTGCAAATGGGAGGCGATGTGTTATGCGCGAGGCGAAACCCATGAAAATATTCTCATGGTAGCGGCAGAGCAGCAAAACCTGCGAGAGATACTCAGCCTGTTTCCCTTATTCACTCACGCCTATGAATTTAAGCTCAACAATGTTAAGTTCACTCAACTCTTAGAGAAAATAAACCTCAATTACAGGAACGAAAATAACGCCCCCGATCTATTGTGCAAGAATTACACTACCTTGTTTACCCAAGTATTGGCAACCTCTCAATGCACAACCAAATTATGTGATACTCAGGATCAAATGACGCTGAACGCCATTTTTAATCCGTTGCTGTCACCTTATCAACTTAATGTTAAAACATACTTGCCAGCAGTGAATATCGTTTACGCGCACTTTGCTGACCTCATCAATGCCTATAACTTAGGTGTTGCCACTGATTTGACCAAAGCGCAAACACTATTTTGCTTGTCGGCAGTATTTGCAAGATATTCTTCCTCTTATTTGTTCGGTAAGGAAAGCGACTCACCCCAAGCATTAAGAGCTTATGCAGCAGCGTTGCTGGCGAAAGCATTTGAGCTCGATTCCAGCGTATTTGGCAATAAAATTAGTTTCACCGACTGCATGCAAAAGCTTCTGGGCGGTAGGGATATGAACGGCAACGCTATTTTTACCTGCAGCGCAGCATTGTCTAGCGAAATGCTCAGGCATGCACAAAAACGGCCCGACTTTAATGTAATTGTTGCCCAAATAAAACCACCTGCGTGGTAATTTTCGAACAAGCAAAAACAATACTTGCGTAGAGCAGGGGGGCAGTTAAATCGGCATAGCATGATGTTATCCTGACACAGAGGGCGTCGGTCAGCGTCAACCCGCAAAAATGCATGAAATCGATGCGTACCATTAACGCTTGTTTCAGCTATTGGTCAGATAAACAGTGCCACTGACTAAGTAAGATCGCTTTGGACATTAACAACGCATCAAACGGCTCTAGCCTTTCAACCCTCGATTTCTCCGCTGGAACAGCCCCTTAGCTCTGGACGAGGTGTTTCCCAATCTATCAGCGCACATCCCTTCATCAACGTTCCGTCTTTCCTTACCCGTTAGGCAATTTCTATAGATCTAAAACTCATTTGCATTCGTCCATCTCGCTTTTTTTACATAACGTATTATCTAAGAACTAGAAGCGGTTGTGTGAGGTCTTAGCGGAAGACTAAACAGGTGCGGTCAACGCAACGATGTTGCGGATACACCCTGTGAGAATATTTGTGCTCCCCTATCTAAGGCTAATCGTTACCCAAAATTTTTAGAGGGAATCTTCAACTCCTCCTCCCCAAGTGCTTTTGTTAGGGATCCAGGGACTTTCTTTATATACTTTGCTACGCCTACTACCTGTTTGCAAGTAGCTTCGCCGATGGCGATGTAATGGTTCTTATTCCTATAGAAATGACAAAGCTAGGGGAAAGAGTCCATTCGTAATGTTAATTTTTTTACCGAAACAATTCTAGCGGGGGAGTTAGTTAACGTACTATTCGATCCTCGCCTCCGCGCTCATCGTTAATCACAAGTTTTTTTCCGGACAATTTAAGTCTAACATCTTAAGTCACGCCGCTGCTGGATATTCTAATCCGAGAACCACCATCGTTCTAAGCTTGACAGAAACCACTACCGAGAAAGGTAGCGTAATAGAAATGTTTAAAGCAAGTCCCTGGATCCCCAATAAAAGCACTTGGGGAGGACGATTTGAAAATTTTCCTCTGCGATAGAAACTTATGGGTAACGATTAGCTATCTAAGGAGAGGGCGAATAGTTAATCCATTTTCTTTTATTAATTATTGGATCGTGCATTCGGTTGTTCGATCTTTCTCACTAAATAGCTGCTGTGCCTTATCCACGATCTGCTCCCTTGAAAGTATTCTAAGATCTTCCTGGGTCAGAAGTTTTTGTTCGATAGCCCAATGAACTTCGTTACTACTGAAAATTGTTATCTTTCCTGGAGTGAAATTGATAAGTTCTCCGATACTAACGCGATTTTCCTTGACCAATTTCGAAATTTGCTCGCCCAAATCACTCAAAAACAGAGTACGTAGAATGTCAGGACGGGCACTTAAAATGAGTTGGGCTGTCTGCATATCATCCCATGCGCAATAGTAATCCCATTCGTACTTGAAATAGGTGGCCACACCAGTTTTCTTGGTTAGTTTGTTAGTATATTCTCCGTGCTTTTGCTCTATCTCCTGTAAGAGGTCTTTCATAACAAGAAATTGTTTTGCTAGGTCCGTTATAGAGCCTTTTCCATTTCTCGTCCCCTTCTTCAAATGATAGAAGGACAAAGCACTTTTAACCCATCTCAACTGTAAAACACGGGCGTCTGTGACAGACTGACTTTTTACCCACTGAACTATTTCAGGCACCTGACGTTCACCATAAAAATTATTGGTGAATTCAATAAGAGAGAGGGCGAGTTCAACTTGAATCCGCCGTAATGCAAAAATTTCCTGTTTGGTAATATTATTGTCAACTAAAGATGTCAAAAAAGATGAGCTTTTCAGTAAAATTATAGTATGAACAGGAAATTTAATGGCTTCGCTTATCGTCGGAAAATTTTTATTCATGCCCATCACTGGGTTTACACAAGATAAAGCAGTAAGGGTATTGCAGTTGAAGTCTAAAAATGCTTGCTTTGCGATTTGATTGTTCCCCAGAGCCTTTTGTACACATTCCAGTTTAAGGCTTTCTCTTGCAGATTCGGGTAAAAGTTTCGCTTCTTCTATGGTAAGCCATTTAACAAAAATGCATTCTTGAACCACCTTTGATTGCAAATTGTTTTTGTGATCCTGCGTTAGAAGAGGGCCTTTCAGTTCAGTTTGAATTACTCTAAGTAAATTTTGTTTGTTTGATAAAATTTCGGTGTCTGTTAATTCTCCGTTTGCTATTTTCTGTTTCATTAGATGGCTATCCAGTCCCAAATGTTTCAGTCGTTGTAGTCCCGGTCTATCACAGAGCAGATATTTGGCTTTTCTTAACTCTTCATATTTATCAAATATTTGAAGTATAGTGAAAAGCTTAATTGTTTGGACGGCTTCATTTTTAGTCATCACTAGCGTTTCTAGTTCCTTTTTGTAACCGGGTTTTAATCCCAGGATGGGGAACAGAGCGCGCAGAGAGCGGTTCGCTGAGGATAAATTAAAGCTATCATAAATAGATAATGAGCTGTTTATCTGATCATGTATCTCTATAGGACACTCATCCAGGTAATTTATTTTTGGGGCGTTAGGATCCATCTGCTTTTCACTCTTATTCTCTTTATTTGAAAGAGGTAAATCCACAATAACTTCCTGTTTGATTGCTTTGAATTCCATAAAAATCCTTTTTGATTGAAAATGTTCGTAAGTGGTTTTTATTACGCTAGCCATTTATCAGCTTTGCAAATAATAAGGTAAGCTTAACCACTTCTTTCTGTTTTTTCTATACGAGTTAATACGTAGTTAGCAGCGCAATTAATAAATTTTCCCTATGAGCGAATAAAATAATCCTAAATTCCTCTGTTGGACGGGCTCAAGTGTTCGTTTTTCCGGTTTCTTGACCGCATTAATTCTACTAGTGCTCAGGAAACTTTCCTTGCAGGGAAAGTCCTACGGAAAGTCCGTTCCGCAGGCAGAATGCATGCATTCTGAAACCCCTGCTGCACCGCGACGACGCGGCAACCTATATGTTGCAAGGAGAAGCAACGCGGTCAGGGAGCCGAAAAAACGAACAATTGGGCCTGTAGCGCTCTCACCCAAATGGGGTCAAATAGACACTATAAATTTTTAACATATTCAACACGTTATCGAAGCTAATAAGCGGTCAACAGAGGAACCTAAGATAATGAGATTAAATTTGAAATCGGCTGATAATGATGTGCCCTTCCGTCCGGATACACCCTGTGTAGCTGTGTGCTCGACCACTTTTGACGAAATTTGTCGCGGTTGTGGGCGGACTGTAGAAGAAGTAGCGATGTGGGTGGTGATGAATGAGACTGAAAAAGAGGTGGTCTGGCAACGCATTTTATCGCAAGGATATCCGCGAAAAAATGGATGACCTGGAGATAGTACATACCACCGTGTTTTATAAGCAGAATGTGGTTGTTTGTTGAAGACAAAACGCTGAATACGACTAACTCCTTCAAAACCGAATGAGTGCTGGCGTTAGCGAGCAGGGGTCGTTGGGATAAGCGTTCGTGAGGTGAAGAAAGGGTTGTGCGGCTAGTAGAACCTATTTAACTACCATTGCAGGGTTAACTCTGCTGCCTCAATCGTTGTAATAAGTTCACTTCTCTTTGCCACAGCTGCTGTTGAGCATTCAAAGAAGCTTGTATCGTGAGTTGCTCTTTCGTTTTGTGTTTTTGCGATTGGAGAAGTCTACTTAGCTGATTGGTGTCAGGCTGCATCGTTCCATAATATGTCACAACCTCATATTGCTGAATGAGTATGGTGGGGAAGTTATCCACATTAAAATCACCAACCAACTCAGCGTTATCCTCAACGTCTATCCATAACAATAATAGTTCTGGATGTTGTACAGCGAATAGCTCAAATTGAGTACGATATCGAGTGCATACATCGCACCATGCTGCGCACAAACAAGCGACTATCACATTGTGCCGGTTGAGATATGGCTGTAATTCACCCACGGGGATGATATTGAGATTAAGAACGGTCATGGAAATAAGTCAGCCAGTTTTTATTAAAAATAATTCTGCAGTATCCCAATTACAAATTAAATAATCGATGGATTTTACATGCTATGGCACCAAAGGTAAAATACGCACTATGCCTAAAATCCTTTCCATAGAAACATCTTCTGAACTCGCTTCTGCGGCTCTTTTATCAGACCAACAAATTATTCAACGACAAACACATGGCGTAATGAACCATTCCCAAGCGATATTGCCAATGGTGCAAAGTGTATTGGAAGAAGCTGGAATGTCGTTATCGGAATGCGATGCCATAGCGTTTGGTTCGGGCCCTGGGTCGTTTACGGGGGTTCGGACCGCATGCGGCGTCGTGCAGGGCTTAGCATTCGGTGCCGATTTACCCGTTATTCCGGTGGTGACGTTGTTAGCATTAGCCGAAGCAAGCAGAATACAATATGGCGCAATACACGTGTTGGCTGCGCTAGATGCGCGTATGGGCGAAGTGTACGGCGCGCAATACTGTTTCGAGGAAGCCGAGCAGCGTTGGGTGACAGTCTTCAAACCTACTTTGTGCGCGCCGGCAATGTTGATACCAAAAGGGATGGATGAACTACATCTTATTGGTAATGGTTTTGCTGCTTACTCCGATCAATTTTCGTTTTCTACCAAGTTAGCTCAAGCTGCTGTTCCGGAAGCGTTTGCTATTGCCCGACTTGCGAGTATTGAATTTTTAGCTGGACGTGTTCACCGTGCGGAGCAAGCACAACCACTTTATTTGCGGAATAAAATTGCGTTGACGATTGAAGAACGTAGAAACGTCCAAATACGGTAAATACCATGGAAAACCTAAAGTTGGCGCGCATGGAAAGTGAAGATTTAGATGAAGTAATGGCGATCGAAAATTCAGTATATACACATCCCTGGACTCGCCCTAATTTTGTGGATTCATTGGCGCAACATTACGATGCGTGGGTAGTGCGTTCTGTCGATAATGTTTTAATAGGCTATTTTGTGCAAATGTTAATTGTAGACGAAGTACATTTGTTGACTATTGCGGTTAAGGAAAAAATGCAAGGGCAGGGCATTGGCACTTATTTATTAAAGTACGTGATCGAACGAGCCGGCCACATGCAGTCAACTGCAATTTCTTTGGAGGTACGAGTTTCCAATTTGCGCGCTATAGCGATGTACGAAGCAGTTGGATTTTTGCTTGTCGGGCGCAGAAAAAATTATTATCAAACTCGACTGAATCATCGTGAAGATGCGCTGATTTTGCGTTATTCAAAACAAGGAAAGTAGTATGTTTTTCAGCAAATTATCGGCAATATCAGTGGGGCCGTTATGGGCATTGCGAAGGCAGGCAGAAGCTCCCATTGATATTTGCCACACGTCTAATAATTGTTCTGTGTGCGGCAAGCAGTGGATAACATTTTACGCTGAAGAAAGTTACGTGGTCGTTATCGTTGCTTCGCCTATCGCAGATAATGCCCAACAAAAATTGCTTGAAAATTGCTTATTGGCGGCAGGTTGGAGCACGAAATTTAGCTATTTTTCTCTGCACCTGAATTGTTCGTCTAACAGCGGATCTGCGCTACTTGCCTTAGAAGAGCACATCGCAGCGCACCCACCTGAATTAATTCTCGTGCTGGGATCCAATGCCGGCCACTGGATTAGCCCTGAAATTATTATTGGGCAGCTCAACCGTTTCGCTAACATTCCGCTAATCGTAACGCCTCACCCTCAAGAAATATTGCTTAATCCGTCGTTAAAAGCGCAGATCTGGGCCGATTTCTGTTTAATGAAGCTAAACGCATGACCGTTCTGGTAAGTTTCCCTTCCATTAGTATCTTAGTGCTTAATAAAGTCTGCAGCTCAGGGAGCGGGATAATTTTTCGGTTTATTCGTGTTCTAAGTAAAGCAGAATAACCCATATTTGTTTAATTTATAACTATTCTAATGACAAGCCTTCACTACCCATTTCATTTTCATCAACGCTGGCCCCAGCTCGTTAATCGACATGTCCGCAGCTTAGCCTGGATTTTGGATTCTCCAAATTTATTAAATATAAATTGTGACACTTGGGACAATCAGCTGGCCGAACTTCCTCCGCTTAATCAGAGCACGGTTAATTGGTTACTTGAGTTAGAAAAAAATCCTGAACCCTTAGCGAATTATTTAGCGGTACATCCTCAAACGCGCTTAGGCCATTATGCTGAAAATTTGTTGGCCTTCTATTTTTTGTGGCGTGGCAATTTATTAACGCATCGAGTGCAGGTGCACTCGCACTCGCACACCACCATAGGTGAGTTTGACTTTTTGCTCACTACACCCAGTGGCCTTGTACATTGGGAGTTTGCGTGTAAATTTTATTTTCTGGTCCCTCCACAAGCAACATTGTCCGATTATGTAGGACCAAATTTGATGGATAATTTGAGCGAAAAATCGCGAAAAATAATGACTGAGCAGCTAGCGTTGGGACAACACCCGGATGCGATTAAACATTTATTGGAACCGGTAACCTCTGCAAAGGCGTTAATTAAAGGCTGGCTATTCTATGCTTCGCGAGAAACGCAACCTTTGATAGAAGTGGCGCCTAATCATTGTCGAGGTCTCTGGCGTCGGTTAGGCGAACTCAAAAATTTGAATGCCGATTGTTTTATCATATTACCGCGCTTGCATTGGCTCGCCCCAGCTAAAGCACGTCAGAGTGAGACGATTTGCTTTGATCAATTGCACGCACATTTAACAGGATTATTTTTAACTGATGTAAGACCCATTCTGGTCGCGCAACTAGTGCCGGATGGGGAATTTTTTATCGAAGCTGAGCGTATATTTGTGGTGCCAGATGAATGGAACTAAAATCAGGATTCTAATTGAGAGACCTCTGCACAACCTTGTATCTACTGCGCGAACCAAATACGGCGTTCGGGGCTACACTCTGGTGCTCGCAATCCTCATGTACTCAAGTACCTACCGGTTGCTGCGCTCCGTGAGGCTTGTCTTTGGCTCGCTCGCTACGGTTGTGTGTGCAGAGGTCTCTGGATGGCTATTATTATGAATTAACCCGGCGGGTTTCTTCATAGGAACAAGGTTATAGGTATGCGTTTAAATTTAACGGTGCTTCCCCTCGCCGCGGTTGTTCTGAGGTCTTTTTCTTACTAATGTTTATGTTCGCCAATTAAAGCCAAAGAATCATGTTCGCGCTGATTAGCTCGATGCTTACAGATTACCAACAAAGTGGCGGCGGAAACAAATAAACCAAATGCAGTGATGATGATATTAATAGAGAAGTCTGATTTTACCATCAGTGAATACAGCGTCACCATAACCAAAATCGAGACGTTTTCATTGAAATTTTGTACGGAAATCGAGTGACCGGCGCTCATTAAAACATAACCGCGGTGCTGTAATAACGCATTCATCGGAACTACAAAAAAGCCCGATAACGCCCCGATCAACACTAATAATGGATAAGCAAGCCATACGGATTGCACCATCGTCATGGATATCACTACCAAACCCATTGCTACCCCATAAGGCATTACAGATAACGATTTCTTAAGTGGCACATAGCGTCCGGCCGCGACTGCGCCAAAAGCGATACCTATAGCGGAAATGGCAGGAATCGTAGCTGCTTCGTCTAAAGGTAATTGAAGGGATTTTTCCGCCCAGGAGATTACTATAAATTGCAATACTGCACCGGCGCCCCAGAAAAGCGTGGTAATTGCTAACGTGATCTGGCCTAGTTTATCGCGCCACAATGTAGAGCAACATTCAAAAAAATCAGTCGTTAACAATAGAGGATTAGTAGGTTGTTTTGGATATCGTACGCCGGTGTCGGGTATATACAAATTGTAGATAGCCGCAATAATATACATTACCATAATGACGGAAAGTGCCGTTTCCAGAGGAGTATCAACGGATGTGTGTAAAAAAGGAGAACTAAACTCTTGGAGTGCTGCAGAAACACGTGGATTAATCAGAGCCCCGCCGAGCCCGGTTCCAAAAATGATTGAGGCAACGGTGAGACCCTCTATCCAACCGTTTGCAGCAACAAGTTTCTCAGCAGGTAACAATTCCGTAAGAATGCCATATTTGGCGGGAGAATAAGCTGCTGCACCCATTCCTACTACGGCATAGGCAATAAGCGGATGAACGTGAAAGAACATTAAACTGCAGCCAAAAATTTTGATCAGGTTAGTGATTAGCATAACTCTGCCCTTCGGCATTGAGTCAGCAAAAGCGCCGACAAATGCGGCGAGTAGTACGTACGACGCTACAAAAAAGAACTTAAGCAGCGGAGTCATCCAACTTGGTGCATCGAGGGTAGTTAATGCGAAAAGAGCAGCGATGAGTAAGGCATTATCGGCGAGCGAGGAGAAAAATTGCGCACCCATAATGGTGTAAAAACCGCGAATCATAATGAATTTTCTGCAAATGGAAAACGATATTTTATACCATGAAACTGCGGAAAGTTTTAATAATGCAACTGCTATACCCAAAGAATATGGCTTATTGTTTTCTTTCTTTTTTTACTTCATAATACGGAGCGTCTTGCAAAATTATTAAGAAAAAAGTAATTTTCCAACTGTCCCCTCCCATTTTTTTACTATTTAGCGCGGCGATAACATTTATCCTGCCCGACAACTAATAACTAATTTGGCATCGGTTGTATAAAGGAGTCGGGTACAGCTAAGACTGGGCCGCGAGTCAACAATTGTTGCTGCTGCAAATTGTTGATGCTACACCTGCAGAAAGTAATGCCATCCTGTTTCAAATAACCTGAAGCGATTATGCTGACTAGAACGACCTATTGGCTTGTATCCTTCTTTTGTCATTTAGATAGCGAAATATGTATTTAACCATTACAACGACCCATCAACCCGCAACTGATCTCGGCTACTTGTTACATAAGAATCCCTTCAAAACTCAGACTTTTAGTCAGTCTTTCGGCAAAACGCATGTGTTTTACACCGAAGCTCAGGTTAAACGATGCACAGCAGTTTTGCTTCTTGATATTGATCCCATTGGTCTTGTCCGTCGGGTTGGCTCCGGAAGCGATTTTGCTCTCGAGCAGTATGTTAATGATCGGCCTTATGTCGCTTCTTCTTTTCTTAGCGTGGCGCTTGGCGACGTGCTTCGCTCTGCTATAGCGGGGCGCTCAACGGAGAGACAAGAGTTAGCTGAGACCGCGATTCCCCTAGAAGCTACTATTGGCGTTCTTCCAAGTCGTGGTGGCGAAGAATTTTTGCGTCGATTATTTGAGCCCCTAGGGTACGAAACCAAAGTAAAAAAATTGCCACTGGATGAGCAGTTTCCTGAGTGGGGGGAAAGTCGTTATTTTAAGGTCACGCTTCGTAAAACCTGTTTACTCAAGGACCTTCTTACTCATCTATATGTATTAATTCCGGTTCTCGACAACGGAAAACACTACTGGGTGGGTGAAGAGGAAGTTGACAAACTTCTTCGTCATGGTGAAGGCTGGTTATCTGCACATCCTGAAAAAGAACAAATCACGCGGCGCTATCTTAAGCATGCAAGAAATCTCGCTCATAATGCTTTAACAAGGCTATCGGAAAATGAAGACGAGCAGATCGACGAATTTATTGACTCCGGCCTTCCTAAGGTGGAGCGTGAACGATCGTTAGAAGAAAAGCTTAGTCTGAACGAAATACGGCTACGGCAGATCGTGGAAATTATTGAGGAAAGTACGGCCGTGTCAGTAATTGATCTAGGTTGTGGCGAAGGCAAACTATTATCTGCGCTGTTAAAAATCAAGCAGCTTAATGCAATTGTCGGAATGGACGTATCCATTCGAACCCTCGAAATCGCCAAAGATCGCCTAAACTGGGATCAGCTGCCACCTAAGCAACAAGAAAAGTTAAAGCTTATTCATGGTTCGTTGTTGTACCGTGATTCGCGATTGGCAGGTTTTGATATTGCAACGGTTATTGAAGTTATCGAGCATCTTGATATGCCGCGATTAAGTGCTTTTGAACGGGTTCTGTTTGAATTTGCGAAGCCGAAAACTATCATCATGACGACGCCCAATGCCGAATATAACGTTCGGTTTGAAAATTTGCCGCCCGGACAATTCCGCCACACGGATCACCGTTTCGAATGGACTCGCGCAGAATTTGAAGACTGGGCGTGTGAACGTGCGGCTAAATATGGTTATTCCGTCGAATTTCGCCCAGTTGGCGAGGTAGATCCCTTCGTGGGCGCACCCACCCAGTTGGGATTATTTACGTTAGTGGAAGCAAAACGATGACTATTACTATTCCAGAGCTATCTCTTGTAGTCTTAATTGGAGTATCAGGCTCAGGCAAATCAAGTTTCGCCAAAAAACATTTCTTAAGTACGGAAGTGATTTCTTCGGATGTATGCCGAGGTATCGTCTCGGACGACGATAACAATCAGGCGGCGACTAAAGACGCTTTTGATATTCTTTATTTCCTCGCAGCGAAGCGTCTTGCTGCAGGGCGCCTTACTGTGATTGATGCAACGAATGTCCAGCCAGAAGCAAGAAAACCCCTCGTCGAGCTCGCGCGAAAATACCACTGTTTACCGGTAGCAATAGTATTGGATACTCCGGAAAAAATTTGCCATGAGCGTAACCATGCGCGTTCTGACCGAAATTTTGGCAATCACGTCATTCATAATCAGAAGCAACAATTGCAACGGTCTTTACGGAACTTAGAACGAGAGGGCTTTCGCCATGTTCATATTTTCAAAGATGTTCTTCAATTGGAAGATTTGACGGTTAGCCGACAGCCGCTGTGGAATAACAAGAAGCATGAACATGGGCCGTTTGACATTATTGGAGACGTGCATGGATGCTACGACGAACTGTTGGACTTGCTGAAGGTATTAGATTACCGGATCGAGGGAGAAGCAGGTATTCTCAACGATGTAAAACATCCAGTGATTGCCCATCCTCAAGGTAGAAAAGCAGTTTTTGTGGGAGACCTGGTCGATCGTGGTCCAAAGACCCCCGAGGTTATTCGTCTAGTAATGAACTCGGTGGCGTCAGGGTCGGCACTTTGCGTAGCAGGAAATCATGAAGCTAAGCTAGTCAGGAAATTGCGTGGGCATGATGTAAAGCTGTCGCATGGACTCGCAGAGTCAGTACAACAACTCGAAGGTGAAACGGCTGAGTTTAGAAAATTAGCCCAAGATTTCCTTGATGGATTAGTTAGTCACTATGTGCTAGATGATGGGCGATTGGTAATTGCTCACGCCGGCTTGCGTGAAGAAATGCATGGACGTGGCTCAGGTCAGGTTCGCGCCTTTGCGATGTATGGCGAGACCACCGGCGAGGTAGACGAATTTGGTCTTCACGTCAGATATAACTGGGCCGTGGACTATCGCGGTAAAGCAATGGTCGTCTATGGCCATACTCCGGTTCCGCATGCGGATTGGCTGAATAACACCATTTGCATCGATACTGGTTGCGTATTTGGTGGAAATTTGACGGCCTTACGGTACCCGGAACGGGAATTGGTGTCGATTCCTGCACGACGTATGTACTACGAACCGATTCGCCCCCTACAGCCGGTTGGGGTGAATCTCTTATCTGAACAGCAACAGCACGATGATGTCATTGATATTGAAGATGTTACCGGAAAGCGAATTATCGATACTACGTTGAGGCGTTCTATCACCATCCGAGAAGAAAACGTAACCGCTGCACTTGAGATCATGAGCCGTTTCGCGGCTAACCCGAAGTGGCTGATCTATTTGCCGCCGACTATGTCTCCTTGCGAAACACATTCGGAAGGACCCTGGCTTGAGCATCCGCAGGAAGCATTGGCTTACTATCGAGGGCAGGGCATAAGCGAAGTCATTTGTGAAGAAAAGCATATGGGCTCTCGTACCGTGGTTATTGTTTGCAAGTCGGAAGAGGTTGTGCAAAAAAAGTTTGGCATTACGGGTGA
This sequence comes from Solimicrobium sp., assembly GCA_021155915.1. Classification (GTDB taxonomy): domain Bacteria; phylum Pseudomonadota; class Gammaproteobacteria; order Burkholderiales; family Burkholderiaceae_D; genus Solimicrobium. The sequence goes on from JAJNBE010000026.1 coordinate 27,830, forward strand.
AGGCATTGGCATCGTATACACCCGGACTGGCCGAAGATTTTTCAATGACAAGGCCACTGAGCAAGCATTTTTAAATCGTTTAAACCAGGCAATGGAGCAGTCTGGTCTCTGGCAAGAGCTGGAAACAGACTGGCTCTGTCTCGACGCCGAACTGATGCCTTGGTCAGCGAAAGCTCAGGATTTATTGCGTAATCAGTACGCCGCTGTGGGAACTGCTTCTCAACATTCACTTGCGGATGTGACCGAACTCTTGAATGAGGCCATGAGCAGGGGTGCTCAAGTCTCAAAGCTTTATGAAGAGTTTAAAGCGAGAGCCGGGCAGGCCGAGAAATATGTAAAAGCTTATCGTCACTATTGCTGGCCGGTGCATGGACTTTTTGACTTAAAACTTGCACCCTTCCATATTCTGGCCAGCAACGGAAAGACTTATTTTGAGCAAGACCATGTTTGGCATATGAACACAATCGCGAAGTTAGCAAGCGCAGATCCGAAGCTTATTATCGCCACCCCATTTAAGGTGGTAAAACTGGGTGACGAGATTAGTGAGCAAGAGGCGATTAACTGGTGGATGGAACTGACCGCTTCAGGCGGAGAGGGCATGGTGGTTAAGCCAACTTCTTTTATCGCCCATGGAAAACGAGGTTTAGTCCAGCCGGCAGTTAAATGTAGAGGAGCTGATTATCTGCGTATTATTTACGGCTTAGAATACTCTACCCCTCGCAATCTTGAACGCTTAAGGAATAGGCGGTTAACAACTAAGCGAAGCCTGGCCCTTCGCGAATTCGCTTTAGGCGTGGAAGGATTACAGCGATTTGTTGAAAAACAGCCCCTTCGTAAGGTTCATGAATGTGTATTTGGCATTCTGGCGCTAGAAAGTGAACCGGTTGACCCGCGTCTGTAGTAGGGCCGTGGCTGGAAAATCTTGGCTTATTCTTTCGGGAGACGGTAGATATTTTAACCCCCAGGCAAAGCTCTTTCGAGATTGAACACGGTTACTCCACTAAGGTAAAATGCTGAATTTTTCCTTATTAACCGATTAAGAACGCCCCTTATGCCAAGACCGATTAAAGCCACGATACATCTATCGGCATTAAAAAATAATTATCTCATTGCACGCAAATACGGCGGGGTGGCAAAAATTTGGGCGGTGGTGAAAGCAAACGCTTATGGTCATGGTTTGGATTTTGCTGTATTGGCTTTTGGCGATGCTGACGGTTTAGCTCTAGTAGAAGTAGATAACGCAATCAAATTACGCCGTATGGGTTGGAAAAAACCTATCCTATTATTAGAAGGTTTTTTTCATGCGAGCGATTTACCTTTAGCACAGGAGCACAACATTGACGTTGCGGTGCACTGTGTTAAGCAAATCGAATTACTGGAACAAATAGTACAGGCAAACTCTGCTGATGCCGGTGTAATCAATGTGCATATTAAAGTCAACGGTGGAATGAATCGATTAGGCTTTAAACCAGAGGACGTTACTGCGGTATTCCAACGTTTAAGCGCCATAAAAAATGTGCATGTTGTTGATTTAATGATGCATTTCGCTAATGCTGATGACGAATTCAATCCACGGTTGCCGGTAGCAGAACAATTGCGCCGGTTCAACATAGCAAAGGCAGGAATAGGGGATGATAATTTAGACACTAGTTTGTCTAATTCCGCCGCTAACTTACTGAATCCATCAATAAAAAATAGCTGGATTCGCGTTGGCGTGATGTTATATGGCGGTAGCCCAAATGGTAATTCTATCGATGCTTTTGGTTTGTTGCCAGCGATGACATTAAATAGTGAACTGATTGCCATTCAAGAAATTCAAATGGGGGATGTCGTGGGTTATGGAAGCCGTTTTGTAGCAAAAAAGGCAATGCGTATTGGCGTAGTAGCCTGTGGTTACGCAGACGGTTATCCTCGTCATGCGGTGGATGGCACTCCCATTTTGGTCAATGGAGTTCGAACGATTTTGGTGGGCCGAGTTTCGATGGATTTAATCACTGTGGACGTGACGGATATAGCGGATGCAACAGTGGGATCGCCGGTAACATTATGGGGCAGAGGTTTACCCATCGATGATGTCGCACAAGCTGCGGAAACAATAGGCTATGAATTAATGTGTGCCGTGGGTAACCGGGTTCAGCTAGTTGCAGATAGTGCAGATTAATTGTCAAAAAACGCTATGGCAAAAATTAAATCAAATTACAGTTGCACCGAATGCGGCGGCGTTGCTAATAAATGGGCGGGCCAGTGTCCTGCGTGTGGTCAATGGAATTCCTTAGTGGAATGTGTGGTCGATGCCGGGACCAACCGTTATTCTCAAACGCCACAAAGCTTAGCGCAAACAGCACCAGTGCTGCAGCTATCAGAAATTGACGCCTTGGAAGTACCGCGTTTTACTACGGGAATTGAAGAGTTCGATCGCGTATTAGGCGGAGGCCTAGTTTGTGGTGGCGTAGTCCTGATCGGTGGAGATCCGGGAATCGGAAAATCCACTCTGTTGTTGCAAGCATTAGCAGCAATGGCAATGCAAAAACGCGTTTTGTATGTGAGTGGAGAAGAATCCGGTGCGCAGATTGCTTTACGATCTAAACGGTTAGGCGTAGAAAATTCTGCACTTAAACTGCAAGCTGAAATTCAGTTAGAAAAGATTCTGTCCACGTTGGTTCAACACAAACCACAAGTGGTTGTGATTGATTCGATTCAAACGATGTACTCCGATGCGCTTAGTTCTGCACCAGGTTCAGTTGCGCAAGTGCGCGAGTGTGCTGCCCAATTAACTCGTGCGGCCAAACTTTCCAATATCACCATCATTATGGTCGGTCATGTTACCAAAGAAGGTGCGTTGGCAGGACCGCGCGTTTTGGAACATATCGTTGATACGGTCTTATATTTTGAAGGTGACACGCATTCCAGTTTTCGTTTGGTGCGTGCTATTAAAAATCGCTTTGGTGCGGTCAATGAACTCGGCGTGTTTGCGATGACAGAACGCGGATTGAAAGGGGTGTCAAATCCCTCTGCATTATTTTTGTCGCAGCATGATACACCCGTACCGGGTGCATGCGTGATGGTAACCCAAGAAGGGTCACGTCCTTTACTCGTGGAAATTCAAGCTTTGGTGGATACCTCGCATGCGCCAAACGCACGTAGATTATCAGTGGGTTTGGAGCAAAACCGATTAGCAATGTTATTAGCCGTTTTGCACCGCCACGCGGGGATTGCCGCATTCGATCAGGATGTGTTCATTAATGCAGTCGGCGGAGTAAAAATTGTTGAGCCGGCGGCGGATTTAGCGGTCCTCATGGCGATTCATTCTTCGATGCGCAACCGCCCGTTACCTCGAGGTTTAGTCGTGTTCGGCGAAGTCGGCCTAGCCGGAGAAATTCGCCCGGCGCCCCGTGGACAGGAACGGCTGCGAGAAGCAGCGAAGTTAGGTTTTTCGGTTGCGTTAATTCCCAAAGCCAATGCCCCAAAACAACCGATAGAGGGTTTGCAGATTGTTGCAGTTGACCGGATTGATCAGGCTCTCAGCAAATTACGTGAGATTGAGAATTAATGGTGGGTTGCACCTCTTCCCAGCTTATGGAGAGATGCTAAATAATGCAATTTTAAGGATACGATAACACCTGTGCAATTTGAGTTGATTACCCTAAAAAATTGAGATAAAAAAATTACCATGCATGGTGTATTCCATTAATGACAAGGTTGAATGTTGAGATGCAGGAAAAGCAAAATTGAAAATGCGGAGCTGGATGCATGGGGCTAATACCAGATCGGCTTCATTCATAGTGACGAGTTCTTTGTACGTTATTTGTGCAAGTTCTTTTGCTGAGGAAGTGGGTTCAACAACAGAGAGGAATACTTCCCCCTCGGTCGTCATCATCGGTTCGCGTATTTTAGGTACGGCGAATTCGGCGCCCACGAATCTTTCAGTTATTACCGCGACTGAAATTCGTGATGCTGGAATTAATACTGTTAACGAAGCAATTCGTAAATTAGCTGGCGTATATGGACGAAAAAATCCAAGTGGTACCGCAGATTTTGATTTAGATTTAAGTAGCTTTGGTGCGAACAGTGCAAACAATTTGGTAGTTTTGATGGATGGCGTGCGCTTGTCAGAGAATGAACATAGTGTGGCATTGCTCTCGTCGATTCCGATCGATTCGGTGGCCCGCATTGAAATCGTCCCTTCTGGGAGCAGTGTCTTATATGGTGATGGCGCTACAGGTGGCGTGATCCATATTTTTACTAAACAATCTGGTCCAACGCGGCTAACTGCATCGCTTGTCGGGGAATTCGGTCAATTTGCTGACCGCTTGGGCAGTATTTCGGTAACGCGGGGTTGGGAGCGACTAAATCTGAATTTAAATTTTAGCGATCAACATTCCGATAACTATCGAGCTAACAATGCAGTGCGCCAGCAGAATGCCAGTGGTACATTGACCTGGTATTTTGATACAGGTCATGCTGGGTTACGCGGTGACCATGTACGTCAGCATTTGGGATTTCCGGGCGCGCTTGCGAGCGCAACGCAGTTTGAACAAGATCCTCAGCAAACGCAAACTCCTTTTGACAACGGTTCTCTTTCAATGGATCGTTTGTCACTATTTATGGAGCAGCAATACGGCAGCTGGCAATTGGCAGCGAATTTATCGATGCGTGATCGAACCGCGACATCGAATTTTGTATCCATGCAATCCAAGGCGACATATAGCGGAAGAAAAATGGAATTTACCCCGCACATACGCTATAAAAGCGACTTGGATGGTAGACGTAACGAGTTAATAATTGGCTTTGATTTGACGAAGTGGTCTCGTGATACGACCAGTAACTATTCACTTGATAGCGCGACCCAAAAATCGAGTGGAATATATTTTCGTGATTCTCTGTACAGCGATGAAGCAAGCGTAGCTTTTGGTGTACGCCGTGAAGTGTTTAATAAAACTTCCGCTGATCCATTCCCGGGCTCGGTTACTAACTACAACGCCATCCAGGCTCTGAATGCCTGGGAGGTAGAAGGTAGTTATGGGTTTACTCGAGCAAATAAGCTATTTACTAAAGTCGGACAAAGTTATCGCGTAGCTAATGTGGATGACAATGCCTTTACTGCTCTACCAAACATCCCCTTGCTCCCACAACTTTCTCATGATGTAGAAATAGGTAGTCAGTTGGGTGACGCACACCAACAGTTTACCCTACGCTTTTTTAGACATCGTCTCACCAATGAGATTCACTATGACCCCACCGTTAATAACGGATTCGGTGCTAATTCAAATTTAGCCCCAACTCAACGGCAAGGTGTCGCAATGGATATTAAATATCGTTTGTCCGCCAAGTTTAAATTTTCCGCACATGCTGAGCGGGTGAGTGCGATATTTACCGCTGGCGAAAATAAGGGCAGAGAGCTGGTATTGGTACCAAAAAATAGGATTTCCGCACAGTTAAATTGGTTACCAGGCCCTGCTCAAAAGGCATATATTGTTGCGCAGTGGGTAAGTACTCAGCGTTACGGAGGAGATTTTACCAATACATGTTCAACCCTGATCCCATCCCACGTCACTTTAGATGCACGCTATTCCCGAATAATGGGTGATGTGAAATTTGCCATAGCCGCTTCAAATTTGATGAATAAATCGTATTTTACCAATGCGTTTGGCTGTAGATCGAGCATTTACCCTGATGATGGGAGACAATTGAAAGTTTCATTCCGGTATGGTTTTTGACAAATCAATCGTTTCTTACCTTCGTGAGGCGATTCAAATTCCTTAATAAGTAAAAAATCATAAAAAATGTCAACCAATCAGAACTCAAATAACGTGCAATTCAGCTCTCATCTTTACGCTTACCGGGCAAAAATTATTTTAGTGTCATTATCCCTAACGTCATTAGTGTCTTTTGTAGTTGCTTGCAGCATTGGTTCGGTATCCTTATCTTTCCCTGAATTGTTGCATGCTGTCTTAGAGTTAGCGGGAGGAGGCTCTCCGGGGGGGGTAAATACTGTTTTGCTGGAATTAAGATTGTACAGAGCCTTATCGGCATTTGTGACCGGAGCGGCGTTAGCGCTGTCCGGCGTCTTAATGCAGGCATTGTTACGTAATCCATTAGCAGACCCTTATGTATTGGGCGTGTCGGGCGGGGCTGCAATAGGAGCTTTAAGCGCCATGTTGGTTAATGCAGCAGTTTGGATAATTAATTTAGCGGCTTTTGGCGGTGCCATTGGAGTGACCGGTCTATTATTTTTTCTGGCTTACCGCGATTTCATAGTTGCCGGTTGTAATGAGGGTAGGGCGCCGACCTTGCTACTATCTGGAGTGATTATTGGCTCAGGTTGTATGGCGCTGATCACGTTGATCCTCTCAGTTACTCCAGATAGTCAATTGCGCAGCATGGTATTTTGGCTGATGGGCGATTTGTCCGATTCTGGTGTAAGTTATTTCCCATGGATTGTTTTAGTTGGCGTCCTAATAGTAGTGTGCATAAAAGCGCGTTCTATTAATATAGCTGCACTGTATTCCGATAACGCCAGTACGCTCGGAATTTCAGTAGGACGATTGCGAAAAATCCTCTTTATCTTTGCTGCTTTATTGACAGCAAGTGCAGTGAGTAACGCGGGTAGCATTGGATTTGTTGGCCTGATCATGCCACATGCATGTCGTCTTGCCTGGGGCTCGGATCATCGCTTGTTGCTTCCAGCTTCCTGTCTGGCCGGCGGAAGTTTTTTAATGTTGGCAGATACCATGGCCCGCACTGTCCTCTCACCACAACAATTACCAGTTGGCGTGATTACTGCATTGATCGGTGTGCCGCTATTTCTTCTTCAATTACATCGGCATCGTTCTCATGAATAACAACCCGACTAATGTGTCATTAACTAAGCTGCCCGCGCTATTGAATACCAGCAATTTAACGATAACGGTCGGATGCCGCAAACTTATAACCAACCTGAACTGGCAAGTTAATCCTGGTGAGTGCTGGTGTGTAATTGGCCGTAATGGAGCCGGCAAGACAACGTTGTTGCGCGGTTTAGCCGGCTTAACAAGCACAGACTCCGGCAAAATTCTTATGAATAATAAGTCGCTAAATAGTTATTCGTTGACGGAGCTGGCAAGAATACGTTCTTATTTGCCCCAAAATCAACATGATGTTTTTGCATATCGAGTTCTAGAAACTGTGCTCGGAGCGCGCCATCCCTATAACGATGGCCATTATTGGGAATCACCGGATGATTTAGCATTAGCGCACGCGGCGCTGTCGGAATTAGACGTAGCCGATTTAGCAAACCGTGACGTGCGTAATCTTTCCGGCGGTGAGCGCCAACGCGTTGCAATTGCTGCATTATTGGCACAAGATGCTCAGCTCATGATGTTGGATGAACCGACCAGTTCATTAGATTTAGCCCATCAAATTAGTGTGATACATTTGTTTTCACAGCGATGTAAAACTAAAAATAAAGCGATCTTAATGGTGAGTCACGACCTGAATTTAGCGCAAAAAATTGCAACACATGCTTTGCTATTAATGGGGGACGGACATTGGCAAGCCGGCTTGGTTTCAGAGACTATGACCGCGGCCGCTTTAAGCGATTGTCTTGGACATCCCATTGAAATCATCTGGCACAATAATCAACGCGTGTTCTTGCCCTTTTGATTAACTAAGTTTCTTTTATCTGAGTTTGCTCATCAAAATGAATATTATTAATTGGGCATTTCTTTTGCTCTTTGCCGTAACCCTTAATGCAACAGCAAAAGTTGTTGTCCGTGATGGCGACGAAGTAATTTTTACTTTGGAAAAGTCCCCAAGGCGCATCATTTCCTTGTCACCGCATAATACAGAACTACTGTTCGCAGCGGGCGGAGAAGATCGAATTATTGGAGTAAGTAGCTATAGCGATTTTCCAGAGGCCGCCAAAAAAATCCCAGTGGTTGGAGATAGTCGTGAATTAGATTTAGAGCGAATAATTGCGTTGAAGCCAGATTTGCTGGTGGTATGGAGGCAGGGTAGTTCTGCCAGGCAAATTGAACAATTAAGAAAACTAGGCATTCCGCTGTTTTTTATTGATGAACATTACTTATCCGATATTACAAGAAATATCGAATTATTGGGTCAGATAATGGGTACTGAAAAACTGGCAAATCAAACTGCACATAATTTGCGTCATCAATTGGCTGTATTAACGAGTCGCTATGCGAACCAATCTCCAGTACGTTTGTTTTACCAAGTGTGGGGTAATCCTTTATTGACTTTAAACGGACAGCAAATCATTAGCGATGCGATACGTGTATGCGGTGGCGTAAATATATTTTCTAGTCAGAAAATGACGGCATCGGCTGTCAGCGTAGAGGCAGTATTGCAAGAAAATCCTGAAGCGATTATTGGAACGCGTAACTCAAATGCAGTAGAAGTTGGTGTAGCGATGTGGAGGCGGTATCCGACGATAGTTGCGGTAAAACAAAGGAATTTATATGAGCTTAATGGCAATTGGATCAATCGAGCAGGACCTCGAATGATTTCAGGTGTTGCTGAGTTGTGTGAAAAGCTGGATCAGGTGCGTAGAAAACGTATATAAATAATATTCAACTTGTATAGTGATCCCCCTACACCAATCCTAGCTTACCCTTTAAAAATGACTCTGCAATTTATAGGGAGATCAACTTGCGGGAAACTTAGCTTAGAGGCTATTGCATACAACCAAGCGAGCGAGCCAATGACAACAGGACGATTGCATGAAGCCCATTAAATTTAAATGGTTTGCAGGGCACGGAAAAATGGATCAAGCACAAAATAATTGCTTGAAAACCGCCGTAAATAAGAATATTCATTCAAGTTGGACTAACGCTTATTATCTCCTCTTTATCAACATAAGCAGTTAGACGAGTAGGAATATAAGGCGTACTCAAACATCGACTCGGCGCCCTTGTCTTGGCGACCCCGTCTTGGCGACCCTGTCTTGGCGACCCCGTCTGGGCGACCCCGTCTTCGCAGCCTTGTTAGGCAATTTAGAGCGATAAATTGTCTGAAAAAAAATTCCGTCAGCACTAGCCTTCGCGAAAATGGCGAGCAGGAGGCTTGAGTTGTGTAGGATGCAGATAAAGTGTTACCAACTCCCGCGTTGACCTGACCCTTTAGAAATGCGGGACTTCCCGTAATCGCCTTGAGAAGGAATTAAGCTTCATAATTATGAAATATCGAAGCTGCTATAATATGCGGTTTAATCTCCGCCGTTTAACTGTTTTTTTGTAAAGGTACTTCGTGCTCTCCTCTGCCAACATCACCATGCAATTTGGTGAAAAGCCTCTGTTTGAAAATATCTCCGTAAAATTTGGTGACGGCAATCGTTATGGCCTAATTGGTGCAAATGGTTGCGGTAAATCAACCTTCATGAAAATCTTAGGCGGTGATTTAGAGCCGAGTTCCGGCACAGTCATGCTTGATCTGGGCGAGCGTTTGGGTAAGCTCGGCCAGAATCAGTTTGCGTTTGAAGAAATGCGTGTTTTAGACGTAGTACTTATGGGGCATGTGGAAATGTGGTCCGCCATGACTGAGCGTGACGCTATCTATGCTAATCCTGAGGCGACGGATGATGACTATATGCGTGCCGCAGATTTAGAGGCAAAGTTCGCTGAATATGATGGCTACACCGCAGAATCACGGGCTAGTGAAATATTGATGGGTGCTGGTATTGAGTTGGCGAAGCATAAGGGGCCAATGAGTGAGATCGCACCAGGTTGGAAATTGCGCGTATTGTTAGCCCAGGCATTGTTTTCTAATCCCGATATTTTGTTATTGGATGAACCCACTAACAACTTAGATATTAACACCATACGCTGGTTAGAAAATGTGTTAAATCAGCGTAATTCGACCATGATCATTATTTCGCATGACCGCCATTTCTTAAACCAGGTTTGTACACATATGGCAGACATGGACTACGGTACGTTAAAGATCTATCCTGGTAACTATGATGACTACATGCTGGCCTCATCGCAAGCCCGTGCCCAGCAATTATCGAATAATGCCAAAGCCAAAGATAAAGTCGCGGAGTTACAAGACTTTGTGCGACGTTTCTCGGCGAATAAATCAAAAGCGCGTCAAGCGACTTCGCGCGCAAAACAAATCGAAAAAATTAAGATTGAAGACCTTAAACCATCGAGCAGACAAAATCCGTATATTCGCTTTGAAGGTGAGAAAAAATTACATCGCCTGGCTGTGGAGGTGCAGGGGATTGCTAAGTCTTTTGATCATACTTTGTTCAAAAATCTGAATATTAGCGTGGAAGCCGGGGAGCGAATTGCAATTATTGGCGCAAATGGAATTGGTAAAACCACCTTGTTACGCTGCGTTGTCGGCGACTTGGTCGGAAAATCCGTTGGTTTAAAGCCGGATACCGGATTAGTGAAATGGGCTGAAAATGCCAATCCCGGCTATATGCCGCAAGATCCCACCGAAGAATTTACAAACGGAAAAATATTGACCGATTGGATGGGAGATTGGACGCAGGAAGGTGACGATGATCAGGCGGTACGTTCTATTTTAGGGCGTTTATTGTTCAGCGGTGACGATGTCAAAAAATCGGTAAGGGTATTATCTGGCGGAGAAAAAGGGCGAATGATGTACGGCAAATTAATGCTGGGGCGTCACAATGTATTGCTGCTGGATGAGCCGACCAATCATATGGATATGGAGTCGATTGAATCGCTCAATATCGCTTTAGAAAAGTATGCCGGTACATTGATTTTTGTATCCCATGATCGTGAATTCGTATCCAGTTTGGCGACTCGTATTCTGGAAATCAAAGAAAATGAGATCATTGATTTCAAAGGAAGTTATGAGGAGTATTTGGGCAGTCAGGGGATTGAGGCATAAGCGGTGACATCTATACTTCGTCATTCGTTCGTAGACACTAATCATATCTTTCAGCTTTTTATTTCAAATCCGCTCTTATAAGTGGCGATGTACGAGGAACATAATTATGGGCGCAGTCGCCAAGGAACTCACTTTTATATGGAAGTGATTTTTCTAAATAGCTAATATAAGAGATTCCTCTAAATATTGCCTTGATTTGACCCAACTGCATAGTTCCATCTTCCTTGCAGGGGATGGTTAGGATGGGAGTTGAGTGCATAACGTATCTTCAAAGACAGATAGCATCCGACTGTAAAACCTATCGCTGCTTTAGGCGGTGAATGTAACGAGACGCAGTATTAGAACATTAAGCTCCAACCCCTGACTTCCCTTAAAAAATTGATTAAGGCTATACAGAATGCGCCCTAAATTGATTCCCCAATTTTTTTCGTTTTACTGATTTTTGGGCTCTTGTTAATTACATTTTCAAGATAATCCGCGATATCACTGAACATCTTATCTGATGGGTAATAAGCAAATTTTGGCCGCTTCATCTTGCTTGCGTCTTGTATTTTCGGGCAAACTCTAAAAGGTCGCGGGTTTGAAGAAGAGAATTGAATTGCTGTTCCAAATTATCGGCATCACGGTTCGAAGTACGGATCGGCTGACTTGTGTGTTGGTGTGGACGAGTGTTACGTATTGATTCCATATTTTATGGTCTTTGTTAACTTGGTATGTTTTGTCAAATTTTAAAAAGAGCGTGGGTTAGAACATATCGCCCTGGCATCAGATAAGCTACTTGGTCCGATTTTTACATGGGACAGATGATAGAAAAGAATGTGAAGAAAAAATAGTGTGGATTTCCTCATTAGGACAAACCCTGATGTTTTTAATATATGTTTTGAATTTTCACGGTGGCATTGCTAGGGATTCAAATTATTCAATCACGTGTTTTAGCTGCGAAGAAAATGTTATCTGAGTGCACCGTACATAGTTCATAGCTTTCCTTTTTCGTACACTTTTTCTCGATGCTTATAGTGAGATTTCTGTAAAACTGTAATTAACGAAACATCGACCGGACGCAGGAGGTCCCGCGCCGGAAGTGTCTTTGCCTCGCACGGGTCAGGCAGACCTCTTAAAGTTTGGATCCCGTGAGTGTCATATATCCTTCGAACCATTCCGGCACCCATCCTCCATTTTTACAATTTGTTGAGCTAAGTAACACTTTTTGAACCATTGATTTCATCTTGTTCTCATCGTGGTTGTTATGCGATGCATTTCCATAGCTAATTTTTTGTTGAGGCAATGCCGATTTTATGCTGCTGAAATCGCTTAAAACAGCGCGCAGATAAAATTCCGCTAAACGATGTGATAAGCCATGTAAATTAACCTTTCGGGGCTTTTTTTGATTTTTTAGTAATTTTATTACCACTCTACCTTACGTCTCAATAGAATGTAATTTTTTTATTTCGGTGGAATTATTGGTTTTGCTTAATAGCGTATTGACCAGATGGCTGGCAATGCTTAGCTTTTTTTGTAACAACAGGGACAAACTGCAAAGAGTTTCTGCCACAAAAATAGGGGAGGGTGTTTCTTCCTTGAATGTGATATTGATTTGTTGGGTTAATGCATTTAACACAGCTTCAACGCCGGCACCCGCCGTCAAATTCTGTAATCCATATAGGGCGTTACCAATCTCTTGCGGACTAAGTCGCAACGCGTGAGAAATGTGCGGAGCCAACGCATTCAGCACGGCCTCAACACCGACACTGGGCGTCAAATTCTGTAATCCATACAGGGCGTTGC
>JAJNBE010000093.1 GCA_021155915.1 Solimicrobium sp.
ATGCAGTCCGCTTTCTCCTTTTTAGCCCAGATTGTCGTCTTCGTCCGCTATGCCCCGCAGTTGTAGCGGCCTAACGGAAAATTTGGGCTTAACGCTACTCTAACTCTTTTTCCGCAGGTTGGGCTATAAAACTTGAATTTTACGACTGGTGACTTTTAGCTACCAATAAACCAGTTGTGCTTGTTTGGAGATCACAATAATACTTGCGCGCCCTTTACTTCAATCTGCTCCCTGTACACACCAGTTGCGCCAGAATTCCATCAGCCCAACGGAAGGATTAGGGTACGAATTAATGTTACGAATCTATGCCAACCTTCCGTGGCACACCTTATATTTTTTCCCACTACCGCAGGGACAAGGTTCATTACGCCCCACCTTAGCCCCGTGACTAATGGGTTGACCAGGTTGTCGTGGCTGCCGCATATCTGGCTCAACTGTCGGCGAAAATAAATCTTCCGGTGCCGCATTGGGATCAAAATCAGCATGCTGATAATGCACATTAGCGAGATGATCAGGGGCTACTGCAGTAATCGCTTCACGTGACTGGATACGCACCGACATCACCGTTTTAATGACGTCGCTTTTTATCATTTCCAGCATTTGGGCAAACAATTCAAACGCTTCACGTTTATATTCTTGCTTAGGATTCTTCTGAGCATACCCGCGCAGATGAATACCTTGACGTAAATGGTCTAGAGCGGCCAAATGCTCACGCCAATGCGTATCCATACTTTGCAGCATAACGCCTCGCTCAAAAGGTGCGAACGCCTCTCTGCCTACTATCGATACCTTAGCTTCATAAGTTTGATAAGCGGCTTCGACAACCTTTTCTAACAGATCACGATCGTTTAGATCAGTTTGATCTTTCAACATTTTCTGCAATGGTACTTCGACTTGCCACTCGGTCGCTAAAGCGCGCTCTAGCCCTTCTACATCCCACTGCTCTTCAATAGATTCTTCAGGAATATAACTACGCACAATCTCATAAAATACGGCACTACGTAGCGAGGTAATCATTTCTGAAATATCGGCAGTTTCTAATAACTCATTACGCTGCTGATAAATTACTTTGCGCTGATCATTAGAGACATCGTCGTACTCCAACAATTGCTTACGGATATCGAAGTTACGTGCTTCCACTTTACGTTGCGCAGATTCAATAGAACGAGAAACGATACCGGCTTCAATGGGCTCACCTTCCGGCATTTTAAGCCGTTCCATAATAGCGCGAACCCGGTCACCTGCAAAAATGCGCAATAAAGAATCATCCAAGCACAAATAGAAGCGCGATGACCCGGGGTCACCCTGGCGACCTGAACGGCCACGTAATTGGTTGTCTACCCTCCGTGATTCATGACGCTCCGTACCGACAATATGCAAACCGCCGGCAGACACCACGTGTGCATGCAAGGACTCCCATTCATCACGTAATTTGGTCGATTGTTGCTGCTTTTGAATTTCTGTTAATTCTGAGCTAGCGTCTATTAGTTGAATCTGTTTTTCGACATTTCCACCCAATACAATATCGGTTCCGCGTCCCGCCATATTCGTGGCGATAGTAATCATTTTTGGACGACCGGCCTGGGCAATAATTTCGGCTTCACGCGCATGCTGCTTGGCATTTAATACATTGTGCGGCAACTTATTTTTGGTTAAAATTCCCGACAATAATTCCGAATTTTCAATCGACGTTGTTCCTACTAAAACAGGTTGGCCCCGCTCGTAACAGTCTTGAATATCGATCAACATCGCGTTGTATTTTTCCTGCGCCGACTTGTACACCTGATCCTGCCGATCGACACGTTTTGATGGCCTATTGGGAGGCACCACCACAGTTTCAAGCTTGTAAATTTCTTGAAATTCATACGCTTCCGTGTCCGCTGTTCCAGTCATCCCGGACAAGCGGGTATACATACGGAAATAATTTTGGAATGTGATGGATGCTAAGGTTTGATTCTCATTTTGGATCTGCACGCCTTCCTTGGCTTCAACCGCCTGGTGCAAACCTTCTGACCAACGGCGGCCTGTCATTAAACGACCTGTGAATTCGTCCACAATGACAACTTCATTATTCTGAACGACATAATGCTGATCTTTGAAATACAGAACATGTGCACGCAATGCCGCGTACAAATGGTGAATCAGCGAAATATTAGCGGCATCGTAAAGTGATGCGCCTTCAGCTAACAAGCCCATTTTTGTCAAAATTTGCTCAGCGCGTTCATGCCCTGCTTCGGTCAAGAGAACCTGATTTGATTTTTCATCTTTGGTATAGTCGCCAGCTACCTCAACCTTACCCTTTCCGTCAGGCGTTTCTTCGCCAATTTGCAAGGTCAGTAAATGAGGTACCTCATTTAGTTTGTGGTACAGATCAGTATTATTTTCTGCCTGGCCAGAAATAATCAGGGGTGTCCGAGCTTCGTCAATTAATATCGAATCGACTTCATCGACAATCGCAAAATTAAGGGTACGTTGGACACGTTCACTAGCTTCGAACACCATGTTGTCGCGTAAGTAATCAAAACCGAATTCATTATTAGTGCCATAAGTAATGTCGGCCGCATAAGCCACTTGCTTCGCGTCGTGACTCATTTGCGACAAATTAACGCCCGTCGTTAAGCCTAACCAGCTATACAATGTCCCCATCCAGTCCGCGTCACGTTGTGCGAGATAATCGTTGACCGTAACTACATGCACTCCTTTGCCAGACAAAGCATTGAGATAGGCGGGCAAGGTTGCCATCAATGTTTTACCTTCACCAGTCCCCATTTCAGCAATTTTCCCAAAATGCAATACCATTCCGCCGAGAAGTTGCACGTCAAAATGACGCATTTTTAAAGAACGTTTGCTTGCTTCACGACACACAGCAAACGCTTCCGGCAACAACTGATCTAAGGTTGCACCTTGCGCGATACGCTCTTTAAATTCACCGGTTTTTGCTTTTAGTTCAGCATCCGATAAAGTTTCTAGTGCTGGTTCCATCGCATTAATTATACGAACAGTGCTTTGGTATTGCTTTAATAGACGCTGATTACGGCTACCGAAAATCTTGGTCAGAATAGACATGCGATGAATGAGTTAGTAAATAGGATTTAGAAAATAACCGGACGTCGGCGAGTAAAATGCCCTGCCAACAAAACCCGCAATTTTAACATGTACCACCGATAATCCGCTAAATCCTGACGTAGCGTACAAGACGATTGCATAAAAAAACGCATAAATAAGGGCCTCACAATAAAAAACTGAGCTTCGAACTGATAAAGTCCCTTAATTTTTAGCTCATGAAAACCGTATAAGACTCACGCTCATGCAGCCTAATTCTTCTATTTTTACGGCCAGTTATTAGCAGGATCGGTGGCTATCTGCTGAATCACCTCGTCCACAAATGCAAAATGAGGAAATTTTTTTGAATTCCATGGAGACGAAATATTAATCATCACTACGGCTCCAGATTCTCCGTCGATACTTCCAACCATCATAGCCAAATATCCGATATTTTGCCCTCCATGGAAAAAATAATTTCCCCCTGGTTTTTCGTTCACAAAGCGATCTCCGATAAAGAAACCAAGGCCTCGAGTTGACGTTGAGTCTGGGGTAACGAGATCTCGTGCTATCTGTTGAGAAAGGATAAATGACTTTCCCGCTAATCCTTTCTGCATTTCTCTGATAAAAAGAGCCATATCACCTGCCGTGGACCACAAGCCTCCCGTTGCATATATAGGCAGTTTCCTCTGCGGAGCATATACGTTGTAAGTATCATCGTAATTGAGAGCAACATTTTCGTGCTGTGAATCAAGCAATGTATCACTGAAAATCGATTTTTTCATCCCAATTGGATCTAATAGAACTTCTTTGATCAAGTCTCGATAATCTCGTCCAGTTATATCTTCAATAACCATCTGAAGGATTGAATAACATCCATTGCAATAACGGTACGTGTCGCCAGGGTTTGCTTGCAAGCTTAATGGGGGATTTAGCGCCGGAAATTGACCAAGAAAGTGCTCCCTAAGTGTCGCTTTTTGCTTGGAAAATTTAGCTCCTCCGTCAGGATATGGATCACTGACAGCTCCTGTATGATTTAACAACATCCGTGTTGTTAGTTGACTTGGAAACTTATTTTTTGGAATTTTCCATCGTTTCAAAAACTGATTCACGGGAATATCGAGTGAGAGCTTCCGTCGCTTGAATTCCACCAATACTAACGCCGAGGTTAATGTCTTCGTCAGGGAACAGGCCTGAAATAGAGTATCTGATCCGACGGGTATTTTTTTATTCAAATTTGCCCAGCCTAGCGATATAGGTTGGAGTATCTTTTCTTTTGAAATGATGGCTATCGACGCTCCAGGAATTGCGTGTTTAATACGCATCTTTTCCAATTTAGTTTGCAAAGACGCTAAATTATCCGCTGGGGTTTCAGCAGGAATAGAAGACAAAGTGAGGATAATAACAAACAGAAAAAAAATAGAAAATTTCACGCTATATCCTTTTTGATATGAAATAGACCTTGATTAATAAGTAGGGACTACTTAATCAAAAGATAACATCGGTTTTAATAAATAGCGTTCTACACATTGCAGACATCCTCGCTCCTAGATACCGTCCGAAATGAGAGACGGAGCTGAGCCGACTACAGACATCTTTGCAACCATATGAATATTGCCCCTTATAGCCAAAATAGCAGGGATAACGAAATAGATCTTAAGAAAACTTCTTATCTAGGATCAGGTATTTTGCACCGTAATTGTAGGAAATTTACTGCTCAGATCTTTGGCTTTTTCAGCAACTTTAACCGCCACTTTGCTGGCGATTGCTTTATATATAACGGCAGCTTTACCGGCCGGATCAGCCACCATGGTCGGCACTCCCGCATCCATCTGCTCACGAATAGACATCGATAATGGCAATGAGCCCAACAAATCTACGTCATATTCGGCACACATTTTTTCCCCACCACCTAACCCAAAAATCGCTTCCTGATGTCCACAATTCGAGCAAATATGCGTACTCATATTTTCGACGATGCCCAAAATTGGAATACCCACTTTCTCAAACATTTTTAACCCTTTACGCGCATCCAGTAACGCAATATCTTGTGGCGTAGTGACTATCACCGCACCTGTGACCGGTACTTTTTGTGAAAGTGTTAACTGCACATCGCCTGTTCCTGGTGGCATATCAATCACCAGATAATCCAATTCACGCCAATTAGTTTGGTTTAACAGTTGCACCAGCGCCTGCGTTACCATCGGTCCGCGCCAGACCATAGGCTGTTCCGGGTCGATCATAAAACCGATAGAACTGACTTGTATGCCGTAGTTTTCTAAAGGTTCCATCGTTTTGCCGTCCAAACTTTCTGGCTTTCCTGTTATCCCCATCATTAACGGGATGGAAGGGCCATAAATATCAGCATCTAAAATTCCGACCCGGGCACCTTCGGCATGTAACGCCAACGCCAAATTCACCGCTGTCGTTGATTTGCCTACCCCCCCTTTTCCCGATGCAATGGCAATAATGTTTTTAATACCTGGTAATAATTTAATTCCTCGCTGAACGGAATGCGCGACAACGTTACTTATCACATTGACGTTCACCTTCGTGACGCCCTCCAATGTCGAGATTGCCTCTATAACCCTGGCTCGCATTAATGCAAGCTGACTCTCCGCGGGATAACCCAACTCCACGTCTAAAGTCACGATAGAATCTTCAATGTGAACATTTTTTATCGATTTAGATGCCACCAAATCCTTCTCTGTATTTGGATCAACAACCCGACTTAAAACTGTTCTAACCTGATCTTCAGTAACACGCATTTTTTCTCCATTTATTCTGGTGGGCGCTGGTATATCTCTGGTTTAAAAGGCAACCGAAACACGGACAATTCATTCGCCACGTTTAAGTTGCCAGAATGGGGCAAATTAAGATCATTAATCGACTTTGCCAATGCAACACCTAAACTCCGCAAATCGTCTTGTGTAATCCAATGATCAAAGCCAGCACGTCCGTAGGTCGTTTCTAACGTTATGGCATTGACTGCATCTTCTTTATTGGCCCACCACCATGATTCCGGATAATACGACGTTAAAAAAAGCGAGCCACCCTCAAGCGGAGGTTGTTCAACCCTCCCGTCAAAATGGCTTGCAACCGATTTAATAAATGCCAACTGCTGGCGCCATAAATTCTGCTCCGAGGCAGAATATTTGGCGTCGCTGCCAAAATGCGGGAAGAAAAAAGCCGCGGTGTCCGGGTCTGAATTCGATGAGTGCAAATTTAGTGCAAGCACAACGGGGGCTTGCCTGTCTTTCATTATGCTCACCATGCCCGCGGTCTCATTACCGTTCAAAATGCGATTTTCTAAAGGTGCAGCACTGCTCAGATAAGGGCTTCCAAAATTAAATAGCCAGCTGTTTTCAAGATTGACACTGGACGCATTTGTCCGATAGTTGCCAAGAATAACACCATCCGGATTATGCATAGGCACAATGTTGAAAATGAATTGCTGACGTAAAGCGCGGCCCAACGCATCTTCTGCCAGCACAGCATGGATTAGGCCTTCTAACACAAATGAAGGTCCGACTTCAGCGGAATGGGTTCTCGCATGTATCCAAATAGTTTGTTTGGGAAGATGCGTCGCAGGATCAGTAATCGTAATTAACTGGATGGGGCGTTGAAAATGAGGTGACTGGCCCAAGGTAGTGACCTGAAGATAAGGGCTTTCAGAAACGGAACTTAAAAATGCCGCCAAGTCTCGGGTAGTATAGGGAAAACTTCGCGCTATCCAAACGGTTGACTCGGTAAAGCGCGCTCTGACAACAAGCCGGCAGGTGTCTGGCTCCCTAACATTACAGCCGGACATTAGCTCAACGTCGTTCTCATCAAAATAATGCCAGTTTTTTTGGTCGTAAGAATATACTGGAACAAAATAATAAGGAAAGCCTAAACGAGAAAACTCTAAACTTAGTTTTTTTTGAACAGGAACATTATCCGCACGCAAGTACCACCAGGTACGGAAATTATTCGGCAAGCTGGTATTATTGTTGTCATCGCGTAGAGCTAGTTCCCATGCTGAGCCTGTCTTGTCGAGCTGTTTAATGACAGGAAGATTTCCTGATTCGAAATCAGCCGAAAAGCATATTTCGTTCTCCGAGACACTGCATCCGCCCAAAGTAATGAGAAAAATAAGAATCAAAACTGAACATGCACTAAGCGTAATGCGTCTACTCATTATCATGGTGCACCGTCAGTCAGAAATCTAAAGGGATTGCAGTGTACATTAAATCTCTTTGTGCATGATTGCGCATACTCAAAGTGAGTAATAGCTTCTGATAATTGCTTACTTTAAAAACTTATCCGGGAATAGAGATGGGAATAGGTAGAATTGAGCACTATTTCTCTTTTCACTAAAAAACTGGCTTAGCTTAATGAAAATTTGCTTCCAACCGTCTGTCCGCTAAATCTGTCAACTTGAAATTTGTCATCCTTAAGTTTGGATTACCCACAATCCCCAACACATCTGTAGGGCCAGATCCTCAATACCCAAATTGGCGATCTCCTTAATCTTTTTTAATATCAGCGAGCCTTTTTCCATTCACTGCTGAACCTGAGCCTACATAATTAGCTTTTTACCAAAACTGGTGATGCAAGAAACTTATTCGAAGATTGAGGGCTGAGTTCTATCCTCTGTT
>JAJNBE010000027.1 GCA_021155915.1 Solimicrobium sp.
ATATAGCAATCGCCGATGCCATCAAGTCTGGTGCTTTGAATCTGGTGTACTCTGAAAAATACCGTTCGCTGGATGACTACCTGATTCCAAAATTGGATTGGGACGCAAACCGTGCTGCGTATTTGCGGCGTGCTCAACTGGAGAAGTTCACCGATTATGGCGCTACGCTTCAAACTCTCAATGAGGCACTTGATGCGCAGTACGAGGAAACCAATACGCATTTTGCGTCAGGCGAGAATTCGTTTCTTACTCTTCGCACGAATGGTAGTTTCCACGTAAGCACGCCAAAGCTCGATGACGTCGAAGCGCTTTCGCTCTCCACCTTTTTCCCAGAACAGAAGTATATTTCCCTGCTTGAAGTCTTAGCTACGGTAAATCAAGCGACTGGCTTTCTCGATGAATTTGAACATTGGCAACCAAAATACCAGTCGGTGAAACCGCACAAGAAAATTTTCTTTGCGGGGATCATCGGTTACGGTTGTGACATCGGTCACAGGAAGCTCGCGCAGATATCGAAACAAATCAACGCGCATGAGCTTGCTACCACAATCAATTGGTTCTTTTCGCTCGCGAATATACACAACGCCAATGATCGTATTTTGCAGCTTGTTGATCGAATGAATCTGCCAAACCTCTACCGACAACAACCTGACGTACTGCATACCTCCAGCGATGGGCAGAAATTCGAGGTCGCGGTAGACTCGTTGAACGCAAATTACTCGTTCAAATATTTAGGCAAAGACAAAGGTGTGAGTGTCATTAGTTTCATCGACATGCGCCATTTGTTATGGCACTCCACCGTGATCACCTCCTCTGAGAGAGAAGCGGCATATGTGATTGATGGCCTGATGCACAACAACGTAATCAGGAGCGACATCCATTCGACTGACACGCATGGCTACTCGGAAATCATTTTTGCCACGACCTATTTGCTGGATACCAGGTTTGCGCCGCGCATCAAAGGCGTTGGGCGTCAGCAGCTTTATGCTTTCAAGAACCGCAAATTCTACGAGGACCAGGGACATGCTGCGCTACTACCACACCGTGCGATTCGCGAAATCCTGATTGAACCGCAGTGGGATGAAATCTTGCGATTCATCGCGACCATCCGTCTGAAAGTGGCGACGGCGTCACAACTCTTCAAGCGCCTTAACTCCTATTCCCGGCAACATCCGTTGTACCAGGCATTAAAGGAATGTGGTAAATTGCCGAAGTCGCTTTTTATTTTGAAATACGCCGACGATCTGGCGCTCAGGCAGTCCATCGAAAAACAGCTCAATAAAGTGGAAGGCTCGCATAAATTTGCCAAGGCCATTTCCTTCGGCCACAATCATGAGTTTATCCAAAGCGAAAAGGAAGATCAGGAAATCGCAGAGGGCTGCCGACGACTAATCAAGAATGCCATCATCTGCTGGAATTATCTGTTTTTGGCGCGAGCACTCGATGAAGAGTCTGATGAAACGCGCAAAACTGAATTGATTGAGGCTATCCGCAACGGATCAGTAGTTACCTGGCGGCACTTTAACCTGCATGGTGAATTCGATTTCTCAGATGATCGAATGATTGATTCGATCGGATTGATTGACCCAAAAAATCAACTTCCACGGAAAATCTAATCAATTTAGACGCAACGATAAAACGACCTCTCAAAACACGCTGTATGCGACGATCTGATGGCGGGGGGGATGAAAGTATCGGTTGGCCTTAAAAAATAGCCAATTTACTGATTCTGTGGAACTTTAGCGCCGTTTGTGCAAACACACCCATATCTAAACGGAGCATTGATTTACCACGGTATCTTTTGAGCAAAGCGATAGAGCCAGGCAGCGTCGTGATTGTGGATAGTACCGGGCTCAAGGTGTATGGAAAAGATGAGTGGCACCAGGAAAAGCACAACATTCCTGCCCGGCGTACATGGCGTAAATTACATCTTGCTATCGACGAAAAACATCACGTATTAGCCTGTGAACTGACCACGCCAGAAGTAGGTGATACGACGGCAGTACCAGATTTACTGACGCAAATACCCACGCCTTTTGACACATTCGTCGGTGATGGCGCATACAATGGCGAACCGACATCGCAGGCAGTTCTCAACAAACAGCCCAATGCGCAAGTGGTCATCCCACCGCACAAAATAGCCATCTATTCTGCGACCGGCAACACACAGCGCGATCAGCATATTGATGCCATTGCCAGGCAGGGACGTACAACATGGCAACGCATAACTGGTTACAACATCCGAAACTACGTGGAGCTGGCGGTGCAGCGCTTCAAGCGTATTTTTGGTAACACCATGAAAGCACGCGCGCTTCCACAGCAAAAAACGGAAGCATGGATCAGTGCGTCTGCATTAAACAGAATGACCAATTTGGGTATGCCAGTCTCCGTAAAAATCTAAAAATAGTGAGCCAGGGGAACCTGTTGCCTGGATTTCGCTTTATTCAACAACGCCCGTCTGCGTTTGATGACGATTTTCCCTACTGCAATTCTATCTTCCGATAGGAAGCTTACTAAAATTAAACATTCACACTATTCCTGCTGTTTTTTGGTCGAATCCCTGCCAACCCTCTCATAGCATGGTGCGGGTGAAAAAGTGGATTTTTCAGGGAAGACTATATATGTTTGCCTATTACATCGATTAAATCTCGAGGAAAACTATTTCCGTTAAAAAATGAGCCCTCGCTTTGTAGTCCCTGTAACAAAAGCACATACTTTTCCTTTCTTTCTTGCTGGGAGATTACCTCCTGAATTTCGGGGCAATCAGTTTGAGCTCCGCGCAAGTCAGCTCCTTGCAAGTCCGACACTTTCACGTTAGCCTCCCGCAAGTCAGTCCTTCGCAGGTCAGCTCCCTGCAAGTTAGCCTTCCGCAATTTAGCCCCTTGCAAATTAGCCTCACGCAAGTTGGCTCCCTGCAAGTTAGCCTCCTTTAAGTCCGCATCCTGCAAGTTAGCTCCTTGTAAGCTACTGTCCTGCAAGTAAGCCCCCCAGAAACGAGCCTCCTGCAAACTCGCGCCCTGCAAGTTAGCGTTCTCCAAGTGAGCTCCCGTCAATTGAGCTTTCTTTAACTCAGCCCTTTGCAAGTGCGCTCCCTGCAAATTGACCCCCTGTAAGTGGGCCCGCTGCAAGTGAGCCTTCTCTAAGCGAGCCCCTTGCAAGTCAGCCGCGCTTAAGGTGGCTCCCCCCAAGTCAGCCCCTTGCAAGCTAGCTCCTTGCAAGTTAGCCTGCCGCAAGTAAGCCCCCTGCATATTAGATCCTTGCAAATTAGCCTCCCGCAAGTTAACTCCTGGCATGTGAGCCTTGTGCAGTTGAGCTTTCGGCAAGTGAGCCTTCTGCAAATTCGCCCCATTCAAGCTAGCCTCCTGCAAGTTTGCCCCCTCCAGATGAGCCCCTTCCAAATCCGCGACTATCAAGTCAGCCCCATGCAGGTTAGCCTCCCGCAAGTCAGCCATCTTCAAGTCAGCTCCATGTAAGCGAGCCCTATCCAAGTTAACGTTCTTTAAGTATAATGGGCACTCTCTCGGCGTTTGCTCAATTCTCTCCATCAAGGCCTCTACTTTGTCACTGGTTTTTTGAGAGGATTCAGAAACGTCACTTCTCAACATGGCGGAGAAGAGATGTGCTGTTTTCTCAGAAAGGTGATGTGTATCGAGAGAGTCCGACCACGCGGCATTCACCCGCAGCAAATCAGGAGAAAGTCTAACTAGTAGTTTGATGAGCTCTTTCTGCCCTTTTACCCCCTTTTCCAAGCAGGCCTTTCCAGTAAGAATGTCGAAAAGAAGGAGGTTACTCACCTCATTTTTACGTAAAACGACGAGTAAATTTTGAAAGGAAATATCGTTGTGTAGGTTAGTCAACAGTATTTGATTGGCCTCCATTTTTGGTATTAAATCAGCTATGTTGAGAGCGTATTCTGTTAGGCGTGTAATGTAGCAAGGGACACGTGGTACAACGGATGAGAGGGAGAGAAATTCCATATAAATACCGTTTGAGAGTTGTTGAGGTTTGCATGGTCATCGGCAATTTACTGGATGGTATCGCCGCTTATTGTCAGATCAAATCGAAACTACATATCAATGGTGAAATTGAGCAAATTAATATATTCACCACCAATGCTTAAGCTTTTCTTCTCGCCTCTGCTGTCTTAACATAAAACCCGTTCCAATCATTTTTTGGCGCCCCAAAGAAAGAATGAGTTGACGTAATTCAGACGGTAAATTAGTCGCCTCATCCGCCAACGAAAACAGACGTACTTTTTGATAAAAGTCCCACTGTGGAAGAAATTCAATAATCTTTCTTAATATTTCTTTCTGTACGGGGTCTTTCTCCCGATCAAGCGCTAGTTGAAAAAATTTATCTGCTTTTTTCACATTCCGTTCCACAAGCTTCCCATCTAAAAATAATTTCCCCAGTACGAGTTCAGGCGGGCCAAAAGAGGCCGCAGCGCTTTCTCCTAATAAAATGGTGAGGCAGTAGGTTGCATCAGAAGCAAAAACAAAAAGGCCTAAGCCTGTGCCGGTTAAAATCGCTTCAGCCATCTTAATCAATGTAAGGCTGGCAGTTACTTTACCTTCTTTATAATGATTTTCTAAAAGTTCAATAGCGGAAGCACATAAAGAGGGATTAGTTGTAATATCTGTAACCTGAAAAGTACCGTCAGTATGATCCTCGTAAATAGTTTTCTCAGAAAAAAGCCAGGAATAATCTGAAATGGATGCAAGACCTAAAGGATCAATAACTAACGACTCTACTTCGGGAAACAAAGGAAACTTAGCAAGATTATTGTGGTTACCGGAGATAGTTAAACGTTTTAAAGAAAAGGGGCCTTTCACTTGGATGGACATTAAATTGCTATTGTCATGTAACAGCAGATCATACAGACAAGGAAAATTATTGCTACGAAGCGACAAAGTGGTAGCAGCCATATTGCTCAGCTTTAACTCGTCAACAGTAAATCTCCCTTCGAAACTAGTAAAGTTCGGACAATTTTTGATGTGCACAAGCCTGCAGTGCCATGGAATATTTTCGCTAGAAAACGCGGTGATGGTCTCATTGTCGCAAAAAGTTAATGAGTCTAATGCGAAACTAGGTATGTCAGTTAAAAACGCGTGTAAAGTGATGTTGGGCTGACCCTTCAAAACAAGAGATATCTTTTTTGTAACTGTAGTTGGAAGGGGCGGCCGACTGTCCAAACCTTGACAATCTATTAATACGGTCGCCCAACCGAAATCATTGACTTTTATTTGCATGAGGTTATTCATTACAGCTAAATAGCAGTCTCGGTTACTCATAGAATCGCCGGCAACCCATTCCTCTAATTGCAGCCTGTAGGATGGTAACAATTTATCTATTTCTGTCTCTCTAGCTGCCTCTTGTAGTACCCTGCTATAAAAATGTGAAGAAATATTTATTCGGTTAGATAAAGATTCCATTTGTTTTTTCCTTGTGTTTGACAAATACTGTCCATGCTCGAATATCGTGATAATTTGATCGAATATTCGCTAATCGTGAGCGAATCAAACGTGTATTTTCGTGTATAAAATGTGAACGAAGGCTTTTTGGTTGCTTTGCAACATATCCGATTCTCTGATTACCTTGACGGAAATCCGGATGTTCGACCAACCACGGCAGAAGCAAGGTCTTGATTCAACAAGCGACGACGATAACGATAGACCGTTTGTCCAATGAATCTGCAGTTTGTTTGCGATTTCTTGCGCCGGAATTTTGCCCAATTTTCGTAGTGCGAGGTAAAAGTGTCACTTCTGCGAGGCTAAATGTGTCAACTCAAGTTTTTTAATCCAAAAAACATCTAATTCTTTAATAATTTCAACGAGTTATTGAATTTGCGAGGCAAATGTGTCACTTCGCTATATACTCAAACTGGTACATTGAAGATTTTATTGGACCATCAACGCATCACAGACTATCCACTTAATAATATGAAGAAGGATGCAACCATGATCTGGTCATCGCGACACGCGCCTTTCGCGCCAACGGGCGTTTGTTTACAATGCTAGGCGGCCATGATGCATACAATTTACGACAGCTTGCACAACGATACGGAGCGTCCAGGAAATACGCATTAAGTCGGTATGGTGTATGTCCCCCACAAGCGTCACATTCGATTTCTAACCGGCATTGATGCACCGGACAAAATTTAATCGATTCAAGCTGATGCACGACACCATGATAGCCACGATACATACATTTTCTACAGTACCGGAAATATGGACTACTACACTGAAGCAGTGAATCCAGTAACAAAGAACTGTGAAGAGTGTTGAGCGACACCCCCAACACCTGAGGTATCCGGCCTATATCGACGTCTGATTGGGATGCCCCCACACCCAAATAGGGATCAATGCTGCTGTCCCTGGCAAGCTGCGTCACAACAATATGGCCGGGCAACCTGTTCATCCGAACCAGCTTCCATAAAATGGACGCCAGGGATTCATAAGGATAAATCCATTTCGGATCGAAAACATACCCAAATGACGGTGTCAACGCACGTTCATTGAACAACATAATAGGTAAGGTTGCCATGACTAATGCTGCGCCTTACGCTATGCCACTTTCGACAATTCAAACAATCCACGGCCCACCGCTGCACATGTGTGTATACCGACGATAAGCAGGGTTTCACTATCTGATTTTCTTACCCAAAATCCGCTGGGCGCTGACATCCTTGCTTCAGCTCGATAGTGACAGGTCGTTCACAAAATGCGGTCACCACAGGATCTGCTTCCAGGCGAATCCATTAGTCGTATTGTGCTTCGCCAAGGCACTTAAACCGACGGCCTAATTTTGGGCTATACACTTCGATGACCCTTGTGCCACGTGGCCTGCTAGTGATTATCGCGGTCTTAAATCGTAAATTAGTCATAGTTTCAACATGTTACACCAACTTGCAAACAACCAAAGCTATGAATTGACAGACTTACTTTGCAATGCTGTGAATTGACACTTTTATCTCGTTTGTTGTAAGGGGTAAATGTGTCACTATTTGGATGCTGTCAGAGGAGACCGTGGTTAAAATCAGTGACACATTTGCTTCGCACTACGGGTGCGCTATCTCGACCTATGTACTGATCGCTATCATTAAAAAGGAATTGCAATTGAACGCCTCGCTCTACACTTTATTACAGATTTTGTCGGTGTCCGTTTTTGAAAAAACGGAGATTTCATGCGCCTTTCAGACCGATGGCTACATTTCCGAATCAGTAATCATCCCTAACCAATTGAATTTTAACTGTTTTGTATTTTGCTCGTTCACTCGTCTACTTTTAATACTAGCGAGTGCGTCTTGCACCTGCTTTGCAATTTCGTCATG
Organism: Solimicrobium sp.; assembly: GCA_021155915.1. Taxonomy (GTDB): domain Bacteria; phylum Pseudomonadota; class Gammaproteobacteria; order Burkholderiales; family Burkholderiaceae_D; genus Solimicrobium. Next base: position 7,331 of record JAJNBE010000027.1, read on the forward strand.
GCTGGAGAATACGTTTGTCTCATCTATCTTCACTGATCCTTCAAAGAAGGGGTCAGTAAACTTTGTGATATGCATCCCTTCTCTATTCTCATCAATACTACGTTGAATCTTTGTGGTACAAAGTGCTATGCTTCCCAGCTTATTGATATTAGCAAGCTGTTGTAAGGTAAGCTTGTCGTCAATAATTTGTTTTCTAACCCACGCATTTTCTAGCGCCGCTACTGCTTGCCAGGAAAAACTACTTACCAAGCCAATATAAGGCCGATTTTTCTCTTGTTCAAGAAACCCCTGAATTGTTTCGTTACGAAGTGCGAGGCTTACCCGCCTACCGATTTTTGCAAGCTGTTGGAAGGTGAGCCGATTGTCAGTAATTTGATCCCTAACCCAGACATTTTCTAGCGCATGTACTGCAGGCCAGGAAAAACTTCTTACCAAAGCAATATACGGCTGGTTTTTCTCTTGTTCAAGAAAACTCTGAATGGTTACATTAGAAAGAGCACTGCTTACTTGTCTACTTTTAAAACTAGCGAGTGCGTCTTCCCCCTGTTTTACAATTTTGTCAAGGCTGGAGAATGCGTTTGTCTCATCTATTTCCACTGATCGTTTAAAGAAGGGGTCAGTGAACTTTGTGATATGCATCCCTTCTCTATTCTCATCAATACTACGTTGAATCTTTGAGTTACAAAGTGCTATGCTTCCCAGCACATTGATATTAGCAAGCTGTTGTAAGGTAAGCTTGTCGTCAATAATTTGTTTTCTAACCCACGCATTTTCTAGCACCTCTACTGCTTGCCAGGAAAAACTACTTACCAAGCCAATATACGGCCGATTTTTCTCTTGTTCAAGAAACCCCTGAATTGTTACGTTACGAAGTGCGCTACTTACCCGCGTGTCGATTTGTGCAAGCTGTTGGAACGTGAGCTGATTGTCAGTAATTTGATCCCTAACCCAGACATTTTCTAACGCATGTACTGCAGGCCAGGAAAAACTACTTACCAAAGCAATATATGGCTGGTTTTTCTCTTGTTCAAGAAACCCCTGAATGGTTACATTACAAAGAGCACTGCTTCCCGGCGGAGTAATTTCGACAATCTGTTGGAAATTGAGCATCTTGTGAGTAAATTGATCCCTAACCCAGGTATCTTTCAAAGCTTCTGCTGCTTGCAATGAAAAACCCAAAACTTGGCCGATATATAGCCAATTTTCCTCTTTTGTAAAAAAATTTTGCACAAGAGGATTACGAAGAATTTTGCTTCCTCCAGGGCTAACCCCAGCAACCTGTTGAAACGTCAGCGTTCCGTCAGCAATTCGGTCCATGACCCAAGCATTAGCCAAAGCTTTCTCTGCTTCCTTAGAAAAAACACTAACATGGCTGAAATACTGCCTATTTTCTTCTTTCTCAAGAAAACGCTGAATCGTTGGGTTACAAAATGCGTTGCATCCGTATGGGGTACTAAGGGCAAATTGTGGAAAGGAGAGCATATTGTTAGTAATTTGCTCTCTGACCCATGCATTCTGGAGAGCTTCTTTGTGGAAAAGGGAAAGATTACTAATCTTGCCGATATAAAGCCAATTTACCTCTTTTTTCAGAAAATCCTCCATCGTCGTTGGATGGCAAAGTTCCTGCCTTCCCAATCCTAAATTATCGGCAAATTGTTGGTATTCATCTAAGCGATTCCTAATCCATTGTCTATTGTCTAGATTTTCTTGTACCTGCTCCTCCAGACGTTTAGGGTTGTTTAACTTTTCATTAATGGCCCTATCCTTACAATAATTCGAGAACTTCCAAAATAAATCCCTCTTAATTCTTACCTCGTAAGGCAAGTGGCCCTCAAGAAAACTTGCTCGATTTTCCAGTAAGTTGTCTGATGGTTCAACCTCCGGCGTTATGAATGGGATGTTAATGGGCATACTCTTCTTTGTGGCATGATCCTTGCGGTTTAATTTGTCAAACTCAACGCCCTTTTGCAGCGGCTCGGCGGCATTTTCCTCTATAAGCTTTCTTGCTTCGTTCGAATATTTTTTTTCCCAACAAAACTTTTGCTCGTAAAGCGCTTCTAGAAATGTTGTGACTTTTGGCAATGGGTCAGTCAATGATTCAAAGCTTTTACCTACAATGTCAATTTTTGGTAGATCCGGGTTATTTGCATAGTTACTAATTAATTCTCTAACTCGAGTGACATGGGATCTTCTTATTTTATTTATGACGACTTCATCAATTCCTTCTTCTCCCGAAGCAGGGGCTATCGCTGATAGCATGGCTTCTAGATTAATTTGTTGGATATGAAGGTTTTCCTTAAATTTGTTGAAAATCTCTACGGTGTAAGGTCCACAGTGAATAAGCCCGTACTCACCCTTTTTTTCAGAAATTTGAAAATTAGTGGTGTTAAATTGAACGTCATAATTATTTTTAATAATAAAGTCGCTCACATTGGCCGGGAGAGAAGCGGCTGAAACTTTTGCGGCAGGATCTAAGCAAAATAGTTGGTGATTAGTTCTGTCAATAATAATTGCCACCCAGTGATTTTCCGAACCAGGCTTTACCTGCCCTTCATAATTCACATTAAGCGGAATAAAAACAAAACGTGCTCTTTGTTGAGCAATTTCTCTTATTTCTAGAAGAGTATTGCTTGGAAAAACCTTTATATCTTCCGTTTCAACATCACTCATCAAAATATCAATAAAACTTGCACAATACCAACTCTTATTATATGAAATATTTTCTCGAATACCTTCTGGATCAGCGACATAAAACATATTTAGCTTGTTTAATATAGCCATATCAGGGGTGGTATTTTCCCTAGTTTCTACGGGTGATTTTTGGGTTTTTTTTGGTGAGGGACTTAAGAGAAACCCGGTTTTAAATCCTGCAAAATCAGGGGTGGTATTTTCCCTAGTTTCTACGGGTGATTTTGGGTTTTTTTTTGGTGAGGGAGTTGAGAGAAACCCGGTTTTAAATCCTGCAAATCGTGTTGATTCCATAGCTAAATTTCCTTGTATTAGGATTATTTTAAACGTTGACTATATCAGTGTTTTAATCCAAGGTGCTTCCTCGCTCGGCTTTAGATCGTGCTCAACAACAGTAGTGATAGAACAAACGGCGGCGCTTGGGTCTACGTATCGTAGAGATAAAATTGCGCCGTTTGGCTTCTTTTTTGCATCAAGATTGCGAATAATTTGTTGAGTACTTACAACCCCTATTTCCTTGTTTAAAGATCTCCCTTGGATGATAACTGCTATTATCATCCAAGGAACAAGAATAAACGCGGAAAATAAGGGGAGTTATCAGTACAAGTAAAAGGGGACCAATGGTGATACCTGTTGCTTCAGTGCAGGAACCATTCTACGGCTCCCATAACTTTAATTGCAGGCCATAAGGACGGCACTGGCAGCGGGAAAAATGCAAATGCTGTTGAAGATTTTTTTTACTCCAAGTAAAAAAAGAGCATTGGAAGATGAACGAGAATATTCACACTCCACTCAAAAATTCAAATCCACTGAACATGTCTGAAGTTTCTTGTTCACATCCCGTTAAGAATAATCTCGGATAACTTCTCAAGCAAGGAACAATTTTAGTCACAGCAACGAACGTAGGGAAAAGTAACTTCGTATAAAGAAGCTTGTCGCAAGCCCACGTACTCAAGAGCATATAATTTTTTATCCTTCTTCAAATGCTTAAAAATGGGAAAGTAAAAATGTTTATCTTTCACCTCTTTAAGTAGTATCGTCTATTGCTGTCCTTCCTGTTCAAAGTGCAGCGGTGCCATATTACTCCCCTGGATGTAATCAGTAGGTGATTACGACTAGGTGTTTACAGCAATAGGGGAAATACTTATTTTTTCTTTGAACCGTTTCACTCATAATGATCCCATTAGTTCAGCAACGTTGGTTTAATTTATAAAAGGAAATCTCTTCATGAATCCAGTTCTACCTACCACTTCTAAAATACCTCAGCCAGCTTTTAGCCACCCAACCTCCACTGGGTCTCTAGATAATACAGCTGCAGACGTAAGTATTTTTGAAAATGGAGAGAGCCAATTTCAACAAGCCTGCAGTCTTTATGACAACCTGGACACGCAGTTTACTAGGGGTGAGGAAGCGGAGGAATTATTTAAAGCGGCTGCAGAGCAAGGCCATTCTGGGGCTATAGCGCGGCTCGTAGTGATTTATACAGATCGGATGAACACTTACAAAAACAGGGCTCTGGCAAGTTTAGCCACGTCAGATAGCAACGCACAGCTTATACTGGACCAAATACCCGCACATCTCCACCCAAAACATGAGATCGGGCGAGCTAATGGTATCAATGAGTTAGTAACGACATGCACGGCATATTTACATAATCAGAAAATTATAACTAAGCTGCCTAACGAAAAGTGGTTCTCTATAATTGAGGAATCGCTTTCTACCTCTGATAGGCGCAACTTAGCAAAAACGTGTAAAACCTTTGCTTTCATCGAAGGTTCCGCCTATTCGCCTGACATTACATTAAATTTATCCAAATTAAATAAAAATGATGAAGCGGATTTTCGTCATTACCTGCAGAGTCTGTCGGCGCTTAATCTTAAAGTTACTATTAGAGGATTCTTTGGACCAGGCCGGCAATATGGCTGTGGTCACGAGAGCCCTGATAAATGTGAAAAGGAAAAATTCATCAAGAACGCACAGTGGTTTCGGATATTTTGTGAAGAGACCAGTGAAAACAAGAAAATAAGTACTATTAAGCTCGATTTGAGTGGGACAATCGCTGGGGATGCTGAGATGCCCCATATAGCGAAATTAACGCACCTTCATGATCTTAACTTGAGCGGTGCAACAGTTACGGATGCCGGGCTGTCGAAGTTGGCTCGATTAACTGAGATACGCATTCTCGACTTGAGTTATTCAGAAGTTACGGACGCCGGGCTGTTATACTTTTCCCAATTCACGCATATGCACACTCTCCGGTTGGTGAAAACTCCTGTTAGATGCGCCCAGCTGACCGATCTGACTAAGTTGAGGAACCTTCACACTCTTGATTTGAGAGGTACAGCAATTACTTATGACGGGCTTTTGCAACTAGTCACCTTAACGCAGCTTCAAATTCTTTCTTTGTACGACACCAGGGTTGCGGACGACTGGTTGCCGCAACTCGCAAAATTAATGAATCTTCACAAGCTTAATGTGGGATATTCAAAAGTTGGAAACAGCAAGCTGTCATCTCTAACTACATTACCCTATCTGCGCAGTCTCTGTTTAAACTGTACGAAAGTTACAGATGCGGGGCTGTCTGACCTTGCGCTATTAACTTCTCTTCGAAGCCTTGATGTGTCAGGTTGCCGCGCAATCACGGATGCCGGGCTGCCGAGCCTGGCCCAATTAACTCTTCATACTCTTGATTTGAGGATTACCAAAGTTACGGACGCCGGCCTGCCGGCCTTGGGCCGATCGAGGTATCTTCGCACTCTTAGAGTAGGTTATGAAGTCTTTAAGGGCGCTAGCGTGAAATATCTTAAAGAACAGCTACCTGCTCTTGAAATAACCGCGGGGTGAATTCTTGGTCATCGTTGATTTGTCGATCACTTAAAGCGATCTTCTCAAGCTTCCTTTGAAAAGATCAAAGAGACAATTTGATAATTTAAATTGTCATCCAAACGTTTTCGATGCTGTCAGGCTAAATCGCGTGTTTTTTATCCCCTTAGTGCACCATGGCTCACCATACTGACCTGTTCCTAAGTTGACCTGTTCCTAAGTATGAAGCGTTATACTCGTGTCGATTACGCCGCGCTGCGGAGCTAATATATCTTTGTCGAAAGACTTTGGCACAGTGTGAATACGGAAGGGTCGTTGGAGACGCATGAATACATGCCGAATTCAACCCAGAATTTCCATTAGAACGGAGCCAAGTGTACTTCTTTTAAATCGTTTGGCAAGAAGTAAGGAGGCGGCATAGCGAGCTATGGCAACGACGAGTGACGCAGCCCAGCGGGCTCGCTTACTGTTATCGTAGCCAATACCGCGTAATCGGCTTGATGGATAACTACAAAATAGTTCGGTTTTATTGGCATGAGCACAATCAACTTCTTCTATATTTCATTGTTCTGCAAGTCGGAAGAGAGTCTTTCCCAAATGAAATCATGAGCTCCACGAATATAGAAAAATTTTTTGCAATGATCATTACGAAAATTCTTGAGTTTGCCATCCTTATCCAAGGGATAATACTCATCCGAATGTTTCTTCATAAAATCTATTGTTGCCATGACGTCTTTATCAGTTTTATTGTGATGACGATGAAAATCGCCTCCCCAATTGCCATCACAATCATAACTTGTTTTAATAATGGAACTATCTTTATTACGGATGAAGTCATCGTATCTTGCTGATTTAAGTACATTGAGGACTTGATCCGCGGTAAATTGCAACAAATAATCTTTATCTTTTTCCTTACTACACAACCTACGACGGTATGCAAGCTTCGAAAGAAACCAAAAATTTTTATTCGAAATAATATCTACCCATCTAAAATCGATTTGATTATCGGATTCCAATTTCGCTTTTATTTCAGCGCATTTTTCAGTAAACGGCGTGTGGGTAGCTTCCCAATTTAATCCCGTGGCATCTGACAGAAATGTTTTAATCTCCGTGCGCTCGTCATCACCAAAACTTAATAATATTTTTCGCTGTTCGTTTGGATCAGTCGGCAATAGTTGTTTAAATGTCTCTGGTATCCTTCTTTGGAATACAGCGCTCTGGTTTTTGATAAAGGCCATAAGCTCGTATAATTTAACGCCGGGGAGTTTGCCACTATCAATAATATTCTTAGAGATATATTCCCAATAAATTTCTTGCCTGTTTTCGTCATTTTGCGATCTGCAATATTTAATAGCAATCAGCTTACTCAAAAGTATCGCTCTGTCATCGGACTCCATCTCTTTTATTGCGCTCGCTACTTCCAGTTTCCCCATACGCTCGGAAAATGATTGAATCATAGATCTGGAAATCTTATCGTATGCTAGGGCGTTGGCGTTAATCATAATGTTGAATTTCTTTTCAGTTAATTGCTTGCGAATATTTTACGAACGTTTTACTTCGTGTTGAAATATACCAAAGGACTCTTAGCGCGTAGATTGGGGGAAACACGTAGTCAGCCCTGTAGAATTATTTTCAACGCACGATTTTTACCCACAAAAAATTTTTGGTGATCTTTGGGAGATTTTAAACAGGTTAAACCGGGTTATTCATGAATTAGCTAACCAATCGGCAATGTAACCGCAGAATCACTTCCATTTTTGCCCAGGAAAATCGATCTCGAAAAATCGCCAAAAGGGGATTCAGGTCGATCATTGCATCTAACTGCGTACGGAAAAGCGCAGGGGGTACCTTGGTTACTATGGCTGCGACATTAAATAGTGTCCTCGCTTTTTTACCGTTTGTCGAGTGGGACACACCTAGAGCAGTGAGAATGGCTTTTCCCTACTCCACATCTGAGCAGCAGTTTTCACAAAATTTATTAGAACTGCTGAAGAGAAATGGGACAATACTGTGATTTTAAAATCGCATGCGACAATACTATGATCTAGTCAAGCTAATCCATGACGATCCAAGTTCAATTTTAGAAAGCTGCAATTTAATGGCACTCAAATCAACCGTATATAAAGCGGAGTTACAGCTATCTGATATCGATAGAAATTATTACGCTGCTCATTCACTTATTATGGCGCGTCACCCGTCCGAAACCGACGAACGAATGATGGTGCGCTTACTAGCATTTGCCTTAAATGCAAATGAACACCTAGTCTTTGCAAAAGGATTATCTGACATCGATGAGCCTGATATTTGGCTGAAAGATTACACAGGCGCCATAAAGAGTTGGATCGAAGTGGGTCAGCCCGATGAGCGCCGCCTGTTAAAAGCGTGTGGTCGTGCTGAGCAAGTCATAGTGTATTCCTACGCCAGTAATAGCGCGATTTGGTGGCAGGGAATGGGCAACCGTTTGGAACGTGCAAAGAATTTAACGATATGGAACGTCCCGGTAGCGACTTCGCAAGCGCTGGAAAAAATGGTGCAGCGAGCTATGCTGTTGCAAAGTACTATTCAGGACGGGCAGCTATGGTTGACCGACGGTGAACAGACCGTTCAGGTGGATTTGGTCAGATTAAAAGAAGGGTCCAATAATTTGGCCGCTTACTTACCTTTTCAATACTTGAGGCAGCAACTTTTCTCATTAGCTTAAGCTATTGAGCTTTGTTTTCCCAACCAAGAATTTTGCGCCCAACTTCGATTATTTAGAAATGTACGGTTTACCAAATCCAAGACATGCCCAAAACCTTAAACTTCGACATACCGAGATTGATAACAATTCCTTTACAATTTGCTAGATTTTTACACCGTTATAAGGACTTCGCCACTGCGGTCTGTACTCGGATAACTACCATCCGGGTGGCTTCACTTTTGCCAATGCATCAAAGCCCTTTTTTTTCGCATGCGCCACCATGGCTGTTTTCAGTCCCTCGGTACAAGTGGGGGCACCGTTCTGCCCTTTTAACTTATCTAGCCAAATAACAGATTGATCCACCTCTTTTTCATCCTTAAACACGTTTGCATCCAATGTTTTTGCTTTCACGATTAGACCGGCCCCATAATTTCTAATAGCCTCAGGAGAATCTCCGTCCTCACCGAAGATGGAAGCAGAGGAATAAGTAACAAACATAGCAGCGAGACAAATAAGATACTGCGCTTGCTCCGTCGCACTCATTTCTGAAAAACCAAAAATTGTCTGGATTTGTTTAAAGTGTGCAGCCGTTATTCCAGCTTCTTCCTCTAAAACGGGGCCAAAAATTTTCCCTAACGCGACCTGATCGGCATGGCCTGTGAGTTTCTCTTCACAACTTATCATATTCAGGGCATCTTTAAACAAGGAGGTATAGTCCCTGGCAATGCTGTTTTCGTTATTGTCCGGATTAGTAAAATTAAAATCGAATGCATCTAATAATTTGGGAAATTTCGCCCTACTTAGCTGATTTTGATATTCCTTATCGAATAAGGGAAAACCACTATACGCTTCAGCTACCGCTTTCAGGAAGGTTTTTTCATTGTTTCGGCAATACATCACATTTTGCCATTCATAATTTGGGTCAGGCTTCAGCATCCCCTCTAACATATTCTGAGAAACTATTAACGCGTGACTCGTACCGCCCTCATCTGTAGTAAAAAACACGAAGGCTGGATCGTCTCTGTTAATATCACGGATTTCCTCCAAGTTATTATTTATTTCGTTCTTATTACCTTCCGGTCCGCTACCGATATAAGTGTACTGGTTTTTATACAATTTCATTTCACTCAAATTCATATACTCATGATAAAGCTGTACAGCTTTTTCTTTTATTATGTCATTTCTATGGCCAATACCTAATGCCAGAAGCAGCACAAAAAAGTCATTGTTGCTTAGCATAAACTCAGGTGGGAAGTTTTTCACCCTATCCAGACAGAATTGCAGAGCTTGCTCACCCTCCAGCTCCAATGCAAAGTTCTCTGAGTTGCTTATTTTGCGAATAAATATTCCATCCATGAAATTTTGGATCTTGGGATCTTTAATATCAATAGGATTACTCATCCATATGTCCAGCAACGCGTCGTCGATGTCCGAACTGTCTATATCCTGCTCAATCAATGAATTGATGAGCTGGTGCATCAGATGGCTGGGGTTAAGGAGCTCGATTACTTTAAGGGGACTGTGGTCTTGTTGGCAATTAGGCCGGTCTTCTTGCAAAAAAAATCGTCCACGTTTAAGTTCGATTGTATATGAAGCATCTGGTCCTTGGATGGAGTAGTCGTCCTCGCTCCGAGTGATGAATATATACCTCATTAATTCCGAGGGGTCTTGAGAAACCTGAGGTAGGACACCTGCAATGCATTTCAGCTCTTCTACAGAAAATTGCAGCAAATCCTTTGCAGCCTGAGGACTAAGGACTAATTTTTCTATTACCTGTTTTTTTTCATTAGTTTCCCGCATCAACTGATTTTCTATCAGCTGCGTATATAAATCGATAAGCGCATCTGGTTGCGACTCGGACATGGAATTTATAGCTACGGCAAGCTCGTCTTCAAGATATTTTATTATGTCTTCTTTAGGGCGGCCAATATGAATTAATTTCCCGGATTCCAAGTCCCTCACTACTACATGGTCGTTTCCATTTATGCACAGTTCAAATTTGCCTACAGTAATAACTTCCTCATCGCTCTCGTTAAACAGATCTTCTACTGACAATTGCAGCGAATCCTTTGTCTCCTGAGAACTATTAAGCAATTTTTCGATTACCTTAATTTTTTCATTATTTTTTTGATCTACCAGCTTGTTATGCAAATCCATGACTGCCTGTGGTGGCAACTTAGTCGACGAATTTATAGCTCCAGCAAGACTTTCTTCAAAATCTTTTTTTATGTCTTTTTTAGTTCGGTGAGTATTTAAAGTCTTCTGAGATTCCAAGTCCTTTAGTACTACATGATCTTCTTCGTTTACGCTTATTTCAAATTTGCCGACAATAATCACTTCCTCATTACTCTGATTAAATAATACTTCTCCTATAACAATAGCCGCATCACTCTGCTTTGCCCTTCCATTGACAAATTGATAGGCTTCATTTATTAGCAATGAAAGTCCCAGAAGAGGCGAAAACAACCACGCCAGTGTTGTACTCAATGTTTCCTTATAATCATTCACAGAGTCAAAAACATTTGGAGCGTCCTTGGGGAGAGCTTCATTTGACTTTTCCTTATGGGCACCTTTATTTTCAAAAAGCCTTTGCATTGTTCCTAAAGATGAATATGAGGATAATTCGGGTCGGGGGACGCTAAAGTTGTTCATATCATTTCCTATTCACTGATTAATCAGCTCACTGAATTCCTCTCAGCGAATGCATCTCTGTTTGTTTCTTAACGGGCGGCCCAAGTTTAAATTCCAGACTTTTTGTTCTGGGGAAGCAAATAACTTAACTTGCTTATCTTGCTTTACTCAGAAACTTGCTAGGAATAAGCCTCTTATCTAATTATCATTATACAAATCGCACATACGTAGTGATATAAGTAATATCCACTACGTATTAACCACAATAAGGTCAAATAAGCGCCCGGGTCGTGCGTTGCGAGGTAAAGGGTGAAGGACAAACGGATTTTCTTTGCAAGGAAAGTTTCCTCGCCACCGAAAATTAATGCAGCCTATGAAAAAAGACTGGACTTTTATCTAGCCTTTCTGAAGGAGATGAGTATACAGTCACGTAGTTACTATACGTTCTACAATCGGGCAATGTATCGAAAAGTTACTGATTAACTCGATTTGACGAAATCTATTTGAAAAGAACCAGGGCTCCCCTCTTCCCATTTATGTCTTATTTGGCATGACGCGCGTGATAGAGAACACATACGGTTTAGTGCTCAATATAGCTGGACAAAAACGGCTTAAGCTAAAAATTGCAGTAATCCCTTCAACGCATGCTCAACAGATTGTTCGCGTACCGACTGTCGGTCGCCGTTAAAATGGAGACGCGCTGTGTGGGTTTTTCCCTCCATACTCCAGGCGAAACAGACTGTACCTACCGGTTTCCCGGGGACCGCACCTTGTGGACCTGCAATGCCAGTGGTAGCCAACGCCACATGCGCGTCGCAATTGGCCAAAGTACCTTCAGCCATGGCGGCAGCAATTTCTTCACTGACAGCACCGTATTGAGCAATCATTGCCGGTGAGATGTTGAGTAATTCACATTTGGATGCGTTCGAATAGGTAATGAAGCCACATTCAAACCAACTGGACGAACCAGATATTTCCGTTATTGCTTGTGCAACACCGCCTCCCGTGCAAGATTCGGCGGTAGCTAATAACCGCTTTTTTTTGGTTAGTAGTTCACCGACTTGGGTGGCTAATTGAGCCAGGTTGTCCATTGTTTATTCCTCTTTACCTAAATTGAAGTAACGTTGCTCTTTATCAACCGCGCTGCCCAACCTGTTGCACGCTGTGTTAGGCTCATAAAAGTCGTGGCTGAGACCTACATTAATCCTTAACTTTTAGCTCTTAGCCACCGCATCAACTACACATAAAGCCGTCATGTTAACAATGCGGCGTACCGTTGCCGATGGTGTCAAAATATGTACAGGTTTAGCACATCCTAACAAAATAGGACCAATCGCGATTCCATTCCCCGCAGTAACTTTCAGGAGGTTATAAGAGATATTGGCAGCATCAATATTGGGCAAGACCAACAAATTAGCATCGGTTTTTAATGTTGAACCCGGCATACTTTTTTTACGATAAATACTATCCAATGCGGAATCACCATGCATCTCACCATCCACTTCCAAGTCAGGGGCCAAACGCTGAATGATGGCTAACGCAGCACGCATTTTTTGCGCCGATTCACTGTTACCCGAACCAAAATTAGAATGAGAAAGTAAGGCAACATAGGGCGTTATACCAAAACGGCGCATTTCTTCTGCAGCCAAAATCGTAATTTCAGCAATTTGCTCCGCACTGGGATTTTCGTTGACATGGGTGTCTACCAGAATAATTTGTCGATCTGATAGCACCAGCGCATTCATCGCCGCATACACCTGGGCACCTGCGCGTTTTCCGAGCACCTTATCGATGTACTGTAAATGTAAATGCGTGTTACCAAATGTGCCACATATCATCCCGTCGGCGTGACCTTTTCTAATCGTCATGGCGCCAATTAAGGTATGACGACGGCGCATCTCTATTTTGGCGTATTGTTGCGTGACGCCTTGGCGAGACGTGAGTTCGTAATAGGTTTCCCAATAGTCGCGATAACGCTCATCAAACTCGGGGTTAATTACTTCAAAATCTACACCGGCCTTGAGACGCAGACCAAATTTTTCGATACGCCGATTTATGATTAAGGGACGACCAACTAAAATGGGGTGCGCTAAATGTTCGTCAGCAATAATCTGAACCGCGCGTAAAACGCGCTCTTCTTCGCCTTCTGCAAAGACGATGCGTTTTTTATGATTGGGGGTATTCTTGGCAACTTGAAACGCGGGTTTCATAAAAGTTCCGCTGTGATAAACGAATTGCAACAGTTTTTCTTCGTAAGCAACAAAATCCATAATAGGGCGCGTGGCTACACCAGATTCAAATGCGGCTTTCGCAACTGCCGGGGCAATTTTTATCATCAAGCGGGGATCAAAGGGTTTAGGAATTAAATACTCCGGGCCAAAACTTAAGTTGGTGAACCCGTAGACGGTCGCCACTACGTCAGACTGTTCCGCTTGTGCTAAGTCGGCAATGGCATGCACAACCGCAATTTCCATTGCACGCGTAATAGTCGTGGCACCGCAATCCAACGCACCCCGAAAGATATAAGGAAAGCACAAAACGTTATTAACTTGGTTAGGATAGTCCGAGCGTCCAGTGGCGATAATGGCATCACTACGCACTTCCATGACTTCTTCGGGCAAAATTTCGGGTGTCGGGTTAGCTAGTGCTAATACTAGTGGGCGCGGCGCCATTTGCATTACCATATCTTTTTTGAGAACACCTGCTGCAGATAAACCCAGGAAGACATCGGCTCCTGCGATAACCTCAGCTAAAGTGCGCGCAGCGGTATCTTGTGCAAAACATGCTTTGTGCGCATCCATTAATTCAATCCGACCTTTGTAGACTACGCCAGCTAAATCGGTTACAAAAATGTTTTCTACCGGAAAGCCTAAATCAACAATTAGTTCGAGGCAAGCCAAGGCTGCAGCCCCCGCACCTGAGACCACTAACTTACATTTTTTAATATCTTTATTGACGACTTTTAAACCATTCAGAATTGCCGCCCCTACAATGATAGCCGTGCCGTGCTGATCATCATGAAAAACCGGTATCTTCATCCGGTCGCGTAACTTACGTTCAATATAAAAGCATTCGGGTGCTTTGATATCTTCCAGATTTATCCCACCAAAAGTGGGTTCCAATGAGGCGATAATGTCGCACAATTTGTCGGGGTCCGATTCATTAATTTCAATATCAAAAACATCAATGCCAGCAAATTTTTTAAATAAAACCCCTTTGCCTTCCATAACAGGTTTAGAAGCCAGTGGCCCGATATTTCCTAAGCCCAAAACGGCTGTGCCATTGGTGATGACCCCGACTAAATTACCACGCGCTGTGTATTTAAACGCATTAGCCGGATCTTTGACAATCTCTTCGCACGGCGCCGCCACGCCGGGGGAATAAGCCAGAGATAAGTCATGTTGATTGGTTAACTGTTTGGTGGCAGTGACACTGATTTTTCCGGGAATAGGAAATTCGTGATATTCCAAAGCAGCGTCGCGTTGAGTCTGTTTGGTTTGCGCGGCTTTGTCTGAACTATCATTCATGAGAGCCCACCTTTCTTGTGGTAAGTGAATTCATTTTGTAAGTGTTAAGCGCAAGTCCGATTACAATTCGGCTTTGTATTTATAGTTTTTTTTTATTTATAATTTCGCTAAGCTCGCGATTTTACCAGAGAGCGTATCAAACGTTGTATCGAGAATTAGGCTAATGAATTAGGCCAATGAATTAGGGCAATTCTTCCCAGCTTAAAATCTGCGCAGATAGTAGAAAGATAAAACATTAAATTTGCCCAACCCGAAAACGCGTTAGTTCATAACAATAGTCATTTTGAACAGGAGTAATTAGTGTTACCACGTTTTAGTAAGGTAAAGCAGCGAACTAAGTTTGCTGATACCGTTTTACTGACTCTAAGTTGGGGCACCTTAGCGCTCGGAATAACGTTATCTCGGAAGCCTTTGGAATATAACTTTGAAAATACCTTTTATCCGCATCAACGCCTACGTAATTTCGTTGCCATTTTTCTGATGGTTTCACTGCATCTTTTCCTAGCATATTTTTTGTTATACGAAAAAGTGGAACCGCCGCTTAAGCAAGGTGATGAAAAGGGAAAAGTGATCGTTTTAAACTTGTATGAAAAAAATGAACCTGGCAAAAGGGCCGAACTTGCTAATAATGCTCCATTGACTCGAGCGATGCCACCGGCCCGACCTAGAAAACAGCAGCATCCACATCCGCTTGCGCGGTCGACGACGCCCAAACCTACCATAAAGTTACCGGCCCGTATTATAGATAGCGGAAGGATAGGAAAACAGATTGCAAAAGTTAGAGAGAAACAACATGCGCAGGAAGAAGCAGCCGCACAATCCTATAATGACGCCCAGTTAGCCAGCGAGCCTCAATCAGAAGATGATATTGCTATGGCGCGAATTAAAGCCAATATCGAAGCCGCCAACTATCATAGAAAAGGCAAGAACGGTATTTTCCAAATAGTCGATAAAGGGGTGCAAACTGGACGGTTTTCATTCCGTGGTTGGGATAATAATCCGCGCCAAAGTACGTGGCAAACTTACGAGGTAGATGCCGGGGTGGGCGGAAATGTTGAGTTAGCCTTAATTCGCCGAATAATAGAAATAATTCATGAACATTATCCGGGAGATTTCAATTGGGAATCGCAGCGTTTGGGACGAGTGGTTGTATTGTCAGCTCGTCCTGCCGATGCAGGCAATCTGGAAAGATTTATGATGAAAGAATTTTTTGAATCGAAGTAAATTTTTGTATTGGAGTTTAGAATGATCCGCACCCGCGTCGCTTCTTCAGTTCCGGGCCTGGCCTTATGTGGAGTAATTGCGTTTATTGCTTTTTGCCTGGGCGAACTAAGCTGGTTGCGCAGTTACGGACTAAGTGCACTTACTGTTGCGATTATGGTGGGAATGGTAATCGGCAATACCTACTACAAGAATGTTGACACTTTGCTCGCGCCCGGAGTGGATTTATCAAAAAAAACTCTTCTTCGGCTTGGCATTATTTTATATGGCTTCAGGCTAACCTTGCAAGACGTTGCTAGTGTTGGATTCGAAGGAGTTACCAGCGACGCCTTGGTGCTCTGCTCGACTTTTTTATTAGCGCTTTTGGTAGGAATTAAGCTCTTCAAATTAACTCCGGGAAGCGTGGTTCTAATCGGTGCAGGGAGTTCAATCTGCGGTGCCGCAGCAGTGATGGCAGCGGAAGGTGAAGTAGACGCTACTGCGGAAGATGTTAGTGTGGCCATCTCTACAGTCGTAGTATTTGGTAGCGTAGCAATTTTTTTATACCCGTATTTATATGAACTAAATTTAACGGCCAATTGGATAGCGAGCAATAACGTTGCGTTTGGTATTTATGCCGGATCAACCATTCATGAAGTAGCACAAGTAGTAGCAGCGGGATTAAGTATTAGCCCCGCCGTGAGCGATGTAGCGGTCATTACCAAAATGGTGCGCGTGATGATGCTGGCGCCTTTTTTATTATTGTTACCCCTGTTTTTTACTGGCAAATCAACGTCTTCTGAATCAACTAAAAAATCGGCCTTCCCCATTCCGTGGTTTGCTCTGCTATTTATTGCAATGACGGTGTTAAATTCAACGCAAATCCTGCCCGCCCAGCTGGTGAAAGTAGTAGTGCACATTGATACCCTATTGCTCGCAATGGCGATGGCGGCTTTGGGGTTAACTACCCACCTATCGGCTGTACGCAAATCTGGCGTAAAACCGTTATTGTTGGCGTTGATTTTGTTTATTTGGCTAATAGTCGGGGGGGCTTTGATTAATCGATTTGTGTTTTGGCTGTAATGTATGCAGATAAAAGATAACTTCATAAAGGAAACACCTTTTATGTTGATCATTTAGCAATTTCAGACAGTGGATTTAAAAGTATGACACCCTACGAAAACCAAAATCATTCATGACTGAATTCGAAGTAATCCAACGCTATTTCACCAATCGTCAACTATTACAATGTGGCGTTGATCTGAGCATTGGTGATGATTGCGCGTTATTCTCCCCGCGTGCCGGCACACAATTGGCGATATCGTCCGACATGTTAGTTGAAGGTCGTCATTTTTTCTCTGATGCGAATGCACGCATGCTCGGGCATAAATCATTAGCGGTGAATCTATCTGATCTGGCGGCTATGGGAGCCGAACCACGCGCGTTTACCTTGGCGTTGGCGCTGCCAGAAGTTCAGCCGGTTTGGTTACGTGATTTTTCAGATGGGTTGTTTGAACTGGCTGATCACTATCATTGCCAACTTATCGGCGGCGATACTACCAAAGGTCCATTGAACATATGTATTACCGTGTTTGGTGAAGTTCCAAATGGTCAAGCACTACGCCGTGATACGGCACGAGAAGGGGATGATATTTGGGTTTCGGGTACATTAGGTGACGCCCGTTTAGCTTTAGCGAGCTATTTGACGACAGATGCGAATCAACACAGTGATCTATGTACTATGTCGGAAATACAGAAACAGCAAGCCGCATTGCACCTTCATATGCCCTCACCCCGCATTGCATTGGGCATGGCGTTGCGAGGTGTGGCGCGCGCAGCTATTGACGTATCGGACGGACTCATTGGTGACCTTAATCATATTTTAGAACGATCAAAATCAGGTGCCACCGTATGGTGTGACGCTCTGCCTTTTGGAGCTACGTTGTCGCATCAGAACGTCAGCGTGCAGCGTGAATTTGCATTGGCCGGGGGTGATGATTATGAGTTGTGTTTTACTGCGTCTAAGGATCAACGTAATGTCGTCTTAGCGGCGGCGAAACAAGCAGCCACCCAGGTTACGCGTATTGGTTATATCGAATCAGAAAAAGGTTTGCGTCTGAGGGATGCAAACAATCTTCCCGTCAATCTATCTATTCACTCTTTTGATCATTTTTATGAACCCGGAAACTAATCTAGATTCAGCGCCATTAAAAAAAATTAAACCCACAGCGGCATTTATGTTGTCGGATCCCAGCCATTTTATTGCGCAAGGCTTTGGTACTGGTTTGTCGCCAATCATGCCGGGTACGATGGGGACGCTATTTGCATGGTTTGCATTTATTACCTTAAGTAACCGGTGGCCGGAAGTATTTACCGAAATGCATTGGGCGTGGATTATTGGTGTAGGGTTCCTTCTTGGGGTTAAAATCTGTGACCGAACTGGTCGCGCACTGGGTGCGCCGGATCATGGCAGCATGGTTTGGGATGAAATTATCGCCATGTGGTTGGTTTTGCTATTCATTATGCCAGCGGATTTTGCGACGCAATGCTGGGCGGTCTTCTGGTTTCGGGTCTTCGACATGACCAAACCGCCTCCGATCGCTTATTTTGACCAACACATCAAAGGCGGTTTTGGGGTAATGTGGGATGACATAGTAGCGGCATTTTATACCTTGCTGTTATTTGCGGTCTGGCGACTGATTTAACGAATTGCATGCAACGTTACGAAGTCAATGCACTTTTGAGTTGCCCGGACTTCGTTGCTTCTTCTTGGCCCCCAGGTTTGACCGGTTCCTAGGTCAACGCCGAGGTCACTTTTAACACTTCATCACAACTAGTCAACCCTTCTAAAATCTTGTAAGCACCAGCAATTCGTAAGGGTTTCATACCGTCTTTTATACTTTGTTCGCGCACGGCGTTCAGGTCCGTCTCGGGCCGGATTAATTTGGTAAACGCCTGGCTGACAGTAATTAATTCATACAATCCGGTGCGGCCACGGTAGCCGGTTTGACGACATTCCGGGCAACCCACTGGACGATAGACTTTATCTGGCTTGGGAATAGTCCGACCTTCAGATAACGAATCCCAAATTGGTTCGGCTATTTCAGCGTCTTTGATTTTGCATAAGGGACATAAAGTGCGCACCAGCCGCTGTGCCAAGATGCCGACCAGAGTAGCTTCTAACAAATAATACGGAACACCTAATTCGAGTAGGCGCATGACCGCGGAAGGCGCATCATTAGTATGCAAAGTAGAAAAAACTAAATGCCCGGTTAACGCCGCTTGTATCGCCATTTCGGCGGTCGCTAGATCCCGAATCTCACCGACCATAATAATGTCGGGGTCTTGCCGCATTAAGGCACGGACACCGTCGGCGAAAGAAAGGTCAATGCCGTGCTGGACCTGCATTTGATTGAATGACGGCTCTACCATTTCGATGGGATCTTCCACTGAACACACATTGACTTCGGAAGTCGCCAACGCTTTTAGTGTGGTATATAACGTCGTAGTCTTTCCGGAACCGGTCGGGCCGGTAACTAAAATGATGCCGTGTGGTTTATCGGTCAACTGTTTCCAGCGTAAGGCATCCTCGGTTGGGAAACCCAATTCAGGTAAGGTTTTAACGATGACCTCAGGATCAAAAATGCGCATGACCATTTTTTCACCAAACGCGGTTGGTAAAGTGGACAGCCGGAGTTCAATCTCCTGACCACCGTTAGTCCGTGTTTTGATCCGGCCGTCTTGAGGACGACGTTTTTCAATTACATCCATACGCCCCAATAATTTGATGCGTGCGGTCATGGCGATCATTACCGTAACAGGAACTTGGTATACCTGATGCAAAATACCGTCAATTCGGAAGCGAATCGTAGCGATGGTACGTTTAGGCTCTAAGTGTATATCGGATGCACGCTGCTCGAATGCATATTGCCATAGCCAATCGACAATATTGATGATGTGCTGGTCATTGGAGTCTAATTGCTTGTTCGAATTACCGAGTTCAACTAATTGCTCAAAATTATTGCGTAATGCAACGTCTTGGCCTTTTGTTTTGCTGGCATTTTTTATCGATTTGGCCAGTGCAAAAAACTGTGCGATGTACTGAGAAATTTCCAACGGATTAGCAAGCACTAGTTTTATTTCAAGATGCGTAACTTTAGCAATTTCTATGTGCCATTCTGAATTGCCTGGTTCGCAGGTGGCCACCGTGACGCTCGTTGGCGTGATTTCTACCGGCAAAATATTAAACCGTGCTGCATAAGTTGCCGACATAACATCAGCGACTTTGGTGAAATCTACTTTAAGCGGGTCAATACGATAGAACGGAATATTGGTTCGTTTTGCCAGCCATTCTGTTAACCAATCGAGGCTCAAGAGAGCGCCCCTTGACGTCATTGCAGTAAGTTTGCATTGCGCTAAAGCCGTCAACGGATGCATGCTCATCGGCGCGTTTTTAAAAATAGCTTGCGCTAATGGAAGCTGTGTCTTGGCTGTTTCTTGACTGAGAATACCATCCTGGATCAACCAGTTCAAAATTTGTTCAATGTCGAGATGCTTCGTCAACTTTGTTGTTCCTGATATATTTAACATCGCCAACATATCCAAATTATCTACATTCATCGAATTAAATTCCCGTTTGTTGAATTCCATTGACCCAGGATTTTGCGGGCAATTTCGTGCGCAGTTTGATTTTTGCAGCGCGTTCATGCAGCGCAGCAAAATCGAGACCAATTTTTTTGTTAAATGCGATAGCAATCACATTGCCATCATGAACTTCTGGAAGACAAATTACCTTATTAAAGACAAATCGCATGGCCTTGATGTTTTTTGCATAGCTCGGATGATCGCCAAATAAATTGACCGTCATAATTCCTTCCGGTTTCAAACAATTGGCACACTCTCGATAAAATTCGACGCTATCTAAAACCGGACCGCGTGCGGTAGCGTCGTACAAATCAACTTGCAGCACATCTAGTGTTCGATGGTGACGCTCGTCGCTGACAAATTCTCCAGCGTCCATTTCCAGAATAGTCAGGCGAGCATCGGAATCGGGCAATTTAAACATGGTTCGGCAAATTTGGATTACTGCCGGATTTAGCTCCACAGCGGTTACCTGGGCATCGGGAAAATGTCGATAGCAAAATTTAGTCAGTGCAGCGGTTCCTAAACCAAGTTGCACAATATGCTGCGGGTTTTCAAGGAACAGCATCCAAGCCATCATTTGTTGTGCGTATTCCAGTTCAAGCCAGTCCGGCTTTCGGATACGCATCGCTCCCTGCACCCATTCCGTTCCAAAATGAAGGTAGCGGCAGCCATCCATCTCAGAAATAGTGACCGGCGCGTACTTAACTTTACGTTTAGGTGAATGGCCGACGCCTTGTTTTGAATTCGCTTCAGCCTCGATTGATTTTCGTTTTATCAGCATGATATTTTTTAGGAAGTTTAGCCGAGATTTTCCATTAGGACGAAGACAAGTGCGCTTCTTTTAGGTTGTTTGGCAAGGAAAAACAACAAGTCCAGCCAACCTAAAAGAAGTGCAATTGACTTCGTAGCGTTGCCAGGCAATTCGCGATAGAAGTCGTAGTCTGATAGTTAATGTTTATCGGCTACACCACGAAGTTATAGCGGTCTAATGGAAAATCTCGGTTTTTGAAGAATGATAGGGAGTAAGCCTGCAAAAAGCCAGTAGAAATTTTTGTTTAGTGAATTAGAAGACTTGGGTCAACGGCACACTGATCAGGACAGCTGCCCCGTTAAAATTTACTTCTCTGATACCTCTGCATCATCTACTGCGCGAGCCAAATTCAGCGTTGCGCGGTGCTCTCAATAATTGACATGCTCTCTAAACTAATCAATTGACATAGCGCAAACACTACACCGGGCACCGAACTCCGGATTTTTCACAATGAGGCAAAAAAGGTCGCCTTGCTGACGTTTCTTTTTTCGTAAAGAATGCATCCTTAACTCACGCGTTTTAGTAGCACAACTCATTTATCCGCGCCGTAGGCTGAGCTATCCAGTCACAGCCTACCTAGCAAATTTCCTACGACCTTTATTACGTCCTCTGGAATACCATGAAGAGCAGACTGATTGTCATGGAGGCCTTCGAACAACAACGCATATTTTGGT
Source organism: Solimicrobium sp. (assembly GCA_021155915.1). Classification (GTDB taxonomy): domain Bacteria; phylum Pseudomonadota; class Gammaproteobacteria; order Burkholderiales; family Burkholderiaceae_D; genus Solimicrobium. The sequence continues at coordinate 29,009 of JAJNBE010000027.1, forward strand.
GCCATTTCTCTCACCTTTTTTGCGTCGGAGGTATCCCTAGAGTACCAATCGTCCCCCTCGAGGTAATCGCGCCTGAACCAGACACGTTTTTTCGAATACAGCTCTCCCAACTCAAAAGCCGCATGACGATGTGCTAATTGGTACGCTGCCGACAAAAATAACGTGGCAAGGGTGTCGCTCTGCGTGACACCTTTACCATCACAAAATGCCATCCCCATGGCATAGGCCGCGTCAGCGCGATTACTGTTATTTCTGTCGCAAAATTTATCCAAATTATCGCTAATTATCCTAGATTCCGGATAAGAGATCATTTTACCCTGATCAACTTTCACCACGGCCAACTCATGTCGGGCAATGGCGACTGATTTAGGGTGCGAAGCCGTGGCCAAAGCTCCTGCAACCATGGCATTCGCTATCCCGCCAAATCCGGCATAAGCCGTAGCTCCGTCCTCCATGGCATTCGATGTAGCACCAGATGCGGTTGCACGAGCCTGGGCCCCCTCCGTCGTGGCATTCGCTGTAGCCCCAGTCGCGGTTGCATGAGCCTGGGCATTCGTCCCCATGGCATTCGCTGTAGCCCCAGATGCGGTTGCATGAGCCTGGGCGCCATTCCTCGTGGCATTCGCTGTAGCCCCAGATGCGGTTGCATGAGCATGGGCCCCATCCGTCGTGGCATTCGCTTCAGCCCCAGATGCGGTTGCATGAGCCTGGGCACCATCCCGCGTGGCATTCGCTTCAGCCCCAGATGCGGTTGCATGAGCCTGGGCACCCGGCCATTTGGCATTCGCTGTAGCCCCCAATGCGGTTGCATGAGCCTGGGCCCCATTCACCATGGCATTCGCTGTAGCCCCATGTGAGGTTGCATGAGCCTGGGCCCCATTCACCATGGCATTTGCTGTAGCCCCAGGTGCGGTTGCATGAGCGCTAGCTCCGCGGGCTGTGGCTTCCGCTTTCGCGTAGCTTTTGGTTGCATAAGCCCTAGCTCCGTTCACCGTTGCATTCGCGGTTGCACCTGATACGGTTGCATAAGCCGTAGCATCTGATCCGCAAGCGACGACTGTTGCGTCCCTTCCGATTGCGTCGGCAGTTCCATGATGAAACGCCACCATACCTGACTTCACCTGACAATTCTCTAACGTCACGTTTTCCGGAAACATTATTTTCTGACGTGCTCCTAAATTAAACGTAATATTTTGGAAGGTCATCGGATACGCCGTAGGAAAAGTACCATTAGCAACGGTCTGCACGAATACATTATCCGCAACAGAGAGCGCTTCATCGTAGCTATCTCCTATCCAATCCTTTGCCACATAGGCTGACGCGACTGAGATTGGAGGTTCAAAACCAGTATCACCAGTGAGATAAATAGAATAGGTGCGGCCGGTAGCAGGGTTAGTAATAGGGAAGGAAAGCATGATCGGTTTTCTTTCTAAATTAATCAACTGTCATAGAATAAAGCACAACGCCGGGCATCGATATTGGGAGTTTCCACAGTACGGTAAACACCTACTAATCGTATTTTCCTTGAAAGCAAATGGTTTCAAAGCTGGTTTGGAAGCTTCCTAATGATCGCATCAACCGCCTGTTCAGCCGAGACCTTAGCTGTATCTACTACGATATGATCACGACTTCAGGGATCATACTGACGTTCAATGACGGTTCTCCAGTTGGGCAGAGCATGGTCTGGAAAGTCTGCGGTTCGGGACTCAACTCTGCGGCGGTGTTTTGCCGTGTCCGTGCAGACCACTTCAATCTCGACTACCTTCACGCGTGCCTCGGCGGCGATATTCCTCCAGGTATTGCGAGTGATAATTGAAGGATTCACCGAATCGGCAACGACGGTTAACCCCATAAGTAAATTATCTGCTGCGACGGCATATGCGGCAAAGTAGCCTGAAGGACCGATGTCTGTTTGTTCTCCAAAGGAATCGAATCAACCAGCGATCGCCGTCGCGAAGCTGCACTACCTCCATTTCGTCTTGGCGACACTCCACAGCGCACTCAAGCGCCCCAGAATAAAAGTGTGGTCTTGATAAGGGTTATCCGCAATGACAAGAAGCAACCACGCAAATACAATAGCTGGCCGTTGCACATGGTATGAATGCACTTATGCACGCCTTGCGTTGAACAGCCCATAGGCCAGTCCTTAAAAAAATTTCCCGAAAAACGAAAGTAAGCCATGGAATCAGTTAACAGCAGAAACAGTTATTACTCCCAACCGAGGTTTGAATCTGCGCAGGCCGAAACCCTGCCTCCGGATAGTGCTGTCATGGCTAAGATATATGAATCCGCCAAGGCCCCGCCAGAGTTGGCATCGTTGGCTGTGTTAAATACCATTCTCGTTAACTTTGCCGTTCTAAATAAACATGCAACTGTGTTTGGCACTGTGTTCGGCCATTTTTCATCTCTAATGAATAAAATGCCAGCGAACTTACAAGAAGCAAGTGTGGTGAAAATTAAATCCAATGAGGGCAGGGACAATTCCCCACCATCCTCGGACGAAATATCGGCTTTTTTAGAAGAATTAAAAACGTATGGCACAATCGAAATACAGCAAGCCATCGCTACGTATGCTAAATGTGATCCTGCCGCGCTGTTAACCATTGGCATTAAACGTTACGATAAAAAGATGGCAAGACAGAACCACTTATCGAATGAAGTCTTTCCTAAAATTTCCAACGAGATAGCGTGGATTATATACGGCTATCTAAACAATAAATCGTTAGGGGCGATGCGACAGGTTTCGGTATCCGCCAGTCACATGCTTAATAGTTTATGGGAACGGAATATATCGGTTAAGCAAGTTGGATTTTTTGGAGCCAGCGAACTTCATGCATTTTACAAAATCCTTGATGTCCCATCTTTAACAATGAGTATTAATGGATTCTCGGGGAGAGACGTATTCATCGGTATGATTCAGAGTTTGTCTGAAAATGACCGGATAAGAGAAGTCAATTTTACATTGGGGTCTTATCTAAAGTTGACTTTAGAAGAGATGGCTCAATTAACCAAGCTGACGAAGCTAACTTCACTGAATATTCAGTGCAATAGGCTTCCGAATGGCAGTTGGGTTCATCTAAAGAATCTCACGAATCTCACTTCACTGAACATCGGATCTAATGACCTGGGCCCCGAGAGGGTGTCTCACCTAGAAAACCTCACGAATCTTACTTTCCTGAACATCAGTTTTAATAACTTGGGGGCCGGCGGTGTGGCTCACATAACGAAATTAACAAGTCTAACTTACCTGGGCATTGGAGACAATCATCTGGGTTACGGGGACGGGGCTCATCTGGCAAATTTAACTAATCTAACTTCGCTGGATCTCGGAGGCACTGAGCTCGCCTTCGACGATGCAGTTCACTTGACCAAGCTGACAAAGCTTA